>JAJQGR010000338.1 GCA_021200345.1 Lachnospiraceae bacterium
CTCCCGTCCTTATGTCTGGCAGTGGCTCTGGCCTGCACCGGTACCGGTTTCCCCTCCTGATAAATACGGACATTCTCAACCGACGCAAGCTCCCCCTTTTTTACCGGCAGTCCGATAAAGCAGGGCTCGGATATCCTCGGATAACGATATAATTTTTCAAATGTCAGATCAAACATCACTCTTTCCTCACTTCCCAGGTTCGTGTTATTTTTCAGTATACACAATAGAAAAGAAATTCACAAGCAAAATAACAGGCACCTCCTGCGCGGAGATGCCTGCCTGATCTTAAATCTGATTCTTTGATATGCGAAAACCTATTCACAGCTGTTTTCTATTCCTGCTTTGTAACGTACTCTGAGGATACATAACCGATGGAACCGTTATACTTAATCTTGGAAAAGCCTCCGGTCACATCCTCAATCCACTCAAGCACTTCCCCCTCAGAAACCTGTCCCAGCCTGTCGGCATCCACGCTGGCGGACACACGTACATTCACTGTAGTGTTGGCCACCACATAACCATTGGTGGGCTCATCCTCCGCACTGCTGATAATCTCCAGATAATCAGTCTTCACATAGGCTTCCTGACCCTCATACTCAATCTGCGCCCAGCCATTCACCCGGATCTCGATCACATCCAGAGTCGTTCCTTTCTGGATGGTGCCTAATTTATCCGCGGCCGTGCTGTCAGAGGATCTGACATTAATGGTATCTGTAGTCGTTGCCTGGCAGGATTTGGCCACAATCGTCTCATCGTCGCTCTCATCCTCCGAAGAGTCCTCCTCCGCGTCCGCTGTAGTGTCAGAACTGGCCAGGGCCGTGCCCACCGCGTCGCGGATCTGGTTTACTGTCACTTCCAGGTAGGTGGCTATCTCTGTATCATTCTCCACCATCTCCTGATATTCCTCGTCAATGGAATTTAACAGACTGATCACTGACTCATCGGAATTCAGCGCGTCAATGTAAGCTGACTCCTCGTCTGTCAATGTATCTTCATTGATATAATAATTCCCATCGGAATCCATGCAGACATACAGACAATAAATTCCCGGAACCAGCGTTTCCAGCCCGGGAAACTGTGCTCTTGCCGCGGCATAGACTACATAACTGCTCTCTACCGGGCCAAGCTTGGTAAATACATTATATTCCGGAAAAGCGTCAATATACTTTCCCAGCTCTTCAATCCGGATTTTCTCCGTATCCGTCACGTTGCTGCAGATCTCAATCATGGTATCCACATCTCCGTCGGCCAGAGCGCTCAGATATCTCTCGATCAGCTCATTGATTTCCGGATACTTATCCACTTCCAGGGGATTCTCAACACTGACCGCAGCTACAGCCGCTTCCGTAACGGTATCCTCTTCTTCCGTCTCCAGCTCAGCCACCACATCTTCTGCGTCGTTTTTATGATAGACCAGCATACCAGAAACAAAGACAGCCACTGCCAGTACAATAACCACTGAAAGTATCAGCATTCTTTTTTTCATAGTAACCCCATCTCCTGCAATGTTTCCCCTCATGCAGGAAGCGGCGGAACGTGTCCGACAGGAATCGAACCTGCATTAAAGGCGTCGGAGGCCTTCGTTCTATCCATTAGACTACGGACACAAAATTGTAATATGTTACAAAAGTATTACGCCGCTTCCTGTAAATAATAGCACAGCTTTCTCCTGATGTAAAGAACTTTTTTTCAGTCCTTCAAAATTCCATCAAAATTGCACGGATCCTGTTCCGGTTTGGAGTCCCGCAATCTCCAGTCTGTCCTCTCCGGAATGATAATAGTAAACATGATCAGACAATCTCTCTTCCAGAGACACTTCGTGCCTGTTCACATCCCGCACTGTCCTTTGCAGCAATTGCAGATCGGCGGCTCTGTGGGCAGGAATAAACAGAACTTCATGAATGGAGGAGGGCAACAGATAATATTCCTCCCCAATGGCTTCATACAGCCTTTTGGCAACCCCAGGCAAAAAAGCCATCACCGCTCCCCAGACTCCGGTACGGTTTGTCAGCACATGGAGCCCAATGTGACTGTGCGGCAGGGGCTCAGGGAAAGACAGCATTTCATGCCTGTCCATCACCTCCTCTATGGCATTCCAGTATATTCCATCTTTCTCAAGGCTGTTGCTCATTGCCCGTTCAAAAACCGTCTCTTTCGTCACTCCCCAATCCTGTAGATGTTCATTTGTAATCATAATCGTCCCCCGGATACCCGCATCCGCCCCCTGCACAAGATAATAAGCTGTCATGGCCAGGTCAAGAACCGGAACAAAGGGCGTCTGCTCCAACAGTTTTTCGTTTTGTTCGCGATGAAAGATTCTCATAAAAAGCTTCTCTGCCGCTCCCTCAAAGCTTTCCATATCAGAGATGTTTCCTTTCAGGAGACTGATGGTGTCCTTTGTCTCTTCCTCATAGATCATCCACAGCTTATCCGCGATCTTTTCCATCGCCATGCCCTGTTGAAAGTTCTTAAAAGAATCCTCCAGATAAATCACCGGAGAACAAACGCAGCCTTCCTGTTCCATCAATAATCCCCACCGCTGTTTCCCATTCAGCTTTTGTTTATCTGTCAGGCTGATTTTTATCTTTTCTCCGGCCTGCTCTCTCATCAGGTGTAACATTTCTTCTCTGAATTCCCTGTAATACATTGCGCCTCCTGTTTTTCATTGTAGGCTGTCCCTGATAGATATTTATCATCACTGTAAGTTTATATAACAACGCAAAAAGGACAGCAGGTTATCCCTTACTGTCCTGAAAGCCTCAGAAAATGTCTGAATACATGATGAACTCAACTCGCGGTTCTTTATGCTCTGGATAAATACTCCTTGGTACGGGTATCAATCTTGATCACATCACCGTTATTGATAAAGATCGGAACCTTGATAGTAGCGCCTGTCTCAACGGTGGCCGGCTTGGTCACGTTGGTCGCGGTATTTCCCCTGACGCCCGGCTCAGTGTCGGTTACCTCCAGCTCCACAAACAGCGGCGGCTCGATGGAAATCACCTTTTCCTTAAAGGAGCAGATCTTGCAGATTTCATTTTCTTTTACGAATTCCATGGAATCTCCCACGATCTCACTGCTGTACTCATACTGATCGTAGGTCTCCACATCCATAAAGCTGTACATGTCGCCGTCTTTAAACAAAAACTGCATGTCTTTCTTATCAATACGGGCAAGCGGATACTTGTCGGACGGGTTGAACGTATCCTCAACCACGCCGCCGGAAATCACGTCCTTTAACTTCGTTCTCACAAACGGAGAACCCTTACCCGGCTTCACATGCAAAAAGTCCAGTACCATATATACGCTGTTTTTGTACTCAAATGTAATACCTTTTCTGAAATCGCCTGCATTTATCATAGCTTTTCCTCCTGAAGTTGTAACAAATATTCCTCATCTAGTCTACACGATTGTATGGGTTTTTTCAACTGTTTTTTTCATTTCCGGAATGATTTCCCTTATGAATCAGTTCAAGACACAGATCGATGGCGTCCAGATAGCCCAAAAGGCCGCGTCCATAAATCTGGGAATCGCAGGCGTCCCTGGTGACGGAATTCTGACGGAAAGCCTCTCTCTTTGTGATATCTGAAATATGGATCTCAATTTTAGGCACCGTAATACTGGCCAGAGCGTCCCGAATCGCGTAGCTGTAATGAGTATAAGCCCCCGGATTAATCACGATCCCGTCGGTAGAATCAAAATACGCCGCCTGGATTCTGTCGATAATAGCGCCTTCATGATTGGACTGATACACCTCAATCTCCGCTCCCACCTGCCTGCCCTTATTTTCAATCATATTCAGAAGATAGTCGTAATCCTCATTTCCGTAGACGCTCTTTTCTCTGATGCCCAGAAAATTAAGATTGGGTCCATTGATCACCAGCAGTTTCATGTCTGTACGCCTCCTGTAATTCATTGATCAGACGCTTTGTATCCCAGTCATCCACCCGCAGGATATGATCCGCGGCCGCTCTGTATATGGGATCCCTCTCCCTGATCATCTGTTCAATTCTTGCTCTCGGATCACCGCACTGAAGCAGAGGTCTTGTCCTGTCGTCCTTTAATCGCTGATAAATCGTCTCCGGCTCCGCCTGCAGATAAACAGTAAAGCCCAGCTTTTTCATCAGCTCACGGTTCTCCATTCGAAGCGGAGTACCACCGCCTAAAGCCAGGACTCTGGGCTCTTTTTCCAGAAGCATGGTCTTCAGGCATTCCGTCTCTTTTTGACGGAAGTAATCCTCCCCATGGGCTGCAAAAATTTCGCTGACCGTCATGCCCTCTTTTAACTCAATCCATCTGTCTGTATCAATAAAACACTGCTGAAGCGGATAGCTGACAGCACAGCCCAGGGTGCTCTTGCCGCTTCCCATATAGCCGATTAAAATCAAGTGCGGTTTCATCCTACAGCTTCATCTCCTCTTTGAATCTTCGGCGTACTCTCTCAACAGCCTCTTCGCCGACTTCCATTTCATTCCACAGCTCATAGGCGATCACGCCCTGATACAGGAGCATATTCAGCCCATTGTACGCCCTGCCGCCGGCCTGTCTGACCAAACGCATAAATTTTGTCTCATAAGGATTATAAACCAGGTCAAAGCCTGTAGATATCTTCTCATAAAAGGCAGGATCCTCAATGACAGCCTGGTCCGTATTCGGGCTCATTCCCGTACTGGTAGCCTGAATACAGAGATATTTTCCATCAGGAAGTGCGGAGTAATCAGAAAGGCTCCCTGCCGTCATCGGACACTCCGGATAAAGCCGGCGGATTTCGCATACAATTGCCTCCGCTTTGCTCAGGGTCCTGTTCAGCACAAAAACCTGTGCAGCGCCTTTGGAGGCCGTCATCATGGCCACCGCCCTGGCCGCGCCGCCGGCGCCAAGAATCATGATTCTTTCTCCTGCAATCCGGATCCCGTCCCTGGTCATAGCCCGGTACAGGCCCGGCATATCCGTATTATATCCCTTAAAGCCCTTCCCCTCTACCCTGACCAGAGTATTGACCGCGCCAATTTTTGCCGCGAAATCATCTATTTCGGCCAAAGCAGGCAGGACTGCGGATTTGTGAGGGACCGTCACATTTAATCCTGCGATGCCCAGCGCATAGGCACCTCTCACTGCCTCCACCGGATCCTCTGTCACCGGAAAGGCACCGTAAATCAGATTGTGGCCATAAAAATCAGCCAGAGTGTTGTGAATCAGCGGGGACAGTGTGTGCCCCACCGGATTGCCGATCAGGCCAAATATCCTGGTATGCCCATCTATTCCCGGCTTTCTTTTTGGTTCATCCATAAGCGTATCCCCCAAATGATCTTATCTATCCGTTCGTAAGTATGGCGCTCTCATATTGCGCCGGCCTGTGTTCTCTTTCGATAGGCCCTGAGTACCGGTTTCTCCAGCTGACGCTTTATTACAATCTGAATCTCTTCTGTCTTTGTCATGGGCTCCACAAGAATACTGTATATGCCCAGCCGCACAGCGCCCCATACATCTGTAAAAAGCTGATCTCCCACAAAAAGCGTAGTCTGAGGGACAGCGCCTGTAATCCGCATGGCCCTCTCGTATCCGCCCCGCAGTGGTTTATTGGCTTTTGCCACATAGCCGATTCCGCAGTCACGGGCAAAGCTCTCGACCCGCGGTCCCTGATTATTGGAGATGACCATGATCTGAAAGCCGATTTTTTTTAACGCATTTAAAAATTCCCTGCACTCCTCAGTAGCCGGCGCGTCCGGATACACCAGCGTATTATCAATATCAAAGAGTACCGTTCGGTATCCCTTTTCGTAAAAATCCCCGTATGGGACGTCCCATGCTCTTTTTACCATGGCATCCGGGAAAAACTTTTCCAACATATTCGTCCCCTGATCCCACTATTGATCCGCCAGAAGCTTCTTTAGCTCCGCCATAAAGGTATCCGCGTCCTTAAACTCCCGGTATACGGAAGCGAAACGCACATAGGCGACCATGTCCAGATCCCTGAGCTTGCCCATGACCATTTCCCCAATATCCGTGGAAAGCACTTCCGCCTGCTCTCTGGCGTAAATCGCAGTTTCAACCTCATTTACCGCCTGAGAAATCTGTGCGGAGCTGACCGGCCGTTTATGGCAGGCTCTGAGGACCCCCTGCTCCAGCTTGGCACGGTCATATACCTCTCTGGTCTGATCTTTTTTAATCACCATAACAGGAAAGGTTTCCACTTTCTCATAGGTGGTAAAGCGCTTGCCGCAGGACTCGCAAATCCGCCTCCTGCGAATGGAATTGCTCTCTTCCACCGGTCTGGAATCAACCACCCTGATATTCTCACTGGCACAAAACGGACACTTCATGGAACGCCTCCAAAACAATAATAATCATAATATAGCAAAAACTCTATCTTGCGTCAACCAGAATAATATCAGGCCCGATCTGGCAGATTTCATTAAAATCCAGCACATAATCCGGTTCCGGAGAAAAGAAGAAGCTGCATTTTGAGCCGCAGGGCACAAAAAATTTCCGAACACAGCCCGTACGCGGATCAAATTCCAGATCCTGTATTTTCCCCAGCTTTTTACAGTCCTTGATATCTATGACCTCTTTATTTTTCAATTCCGAAAACAACATAAAGGAATCTCCTTTTTCTTTATTGTATGCTTTCCTGTATAAATTTGAACATCCGAACCATACTAAAAGATGAGGCTGCCGGGCAGCCATGATAACACAAAAGACAGCGTCGATACAGGAACAAACCTTTTCCTGTGTCGGCGCTGTCTGAATCAGGGTCGCATAAGACCCGGTCCGGGAGGAACTGATGGGAAAAGTGGAAATCTGCGGCGTCAATACCGCTAAATTACCTTTGCTTGCGCAGGAAGAAAAGGACGCTCTTTTTGAGCTGATTGCCCAGGGCGACCAGAGTGCCCGTGAAAAATATATAGAAGGAAATTTACGGCTGGTTTTAAGCGTCATCAAACGTTTTTCCGCCACGGAAGAAAACGTGGATGATCTGTTTCAGATCGGATGTGTGGGGCTGATCAAAGCAATAGACAATTTTGACAGAAGTCTGGGGGTCAAGTTCAGTACTTACGCTGTCCCCATGATTATGGGAGAGATCCGGCGCTATCTGCGCGACGGCGGCTCTATCAGAGTCAGTCGTTCCCTGAAAGACATCGCCTACCGGGCCATGCAGGCCAGAGAAGCCATGATGAGCAGCTCTCAAAAGGAGCCCACCGTGGAGGAAATCGCCACGGAAATCGGCATTCCTCTGGAGGACGTCGTCTATGCCCTGGATGCCATCCAGAGTCCGGTCAGTCTCTATGACCCCATCTACAGTGACGGCGGCGATACCCTCTATGTGATGGACCAGATCAGCGACAAGAAAAACAAGGAAGAAAACTGGATTGAACACATTACCTTGAGTGAGGCCATGGGGCGGTTAAATGACCGGGAGAAGGAAATCATCACCCTGCGGTTCTTTGAGGGAAAGACACAGATGGAGGTGGCGGACTATATCGGTATTTCCCAGGCGCAGGTATCAAGGCTGGAGAAAAATGCACTGAAGAGTATGCGGCAGTATCTGGGGTGATAGCAAGTGAAAGAGAGAGACAAAACAGCAGGTCTATGATAGCCCTGACTTTCCACGTTCCAGGCAGACAAGATCACTCAGCCGCCGCACTGCCAGACCAGAACGCCGAAAGTTCCGGAACTTGCGATGACAGTTAAGCGAAGTAGAATTGAAAATAATATGATTGTGAACATGCGCCTTGTCGATATGAATGGCCACGATAAATGCATGATTCCCCTTTGGAAAACACATCGCCAGTTCATAACCGATCTTGTTGGCTTTCTCCGGTTATAGAAACCAGCCATGCAATAAACATATTCAAATTTATCCCTGGCAAAGTGTGCAAAACGAATATTTCTCAGTATCTGTTTCAAATTTTTAGCTATTCAAATGCTATTCAAAAGCTATTCATTCCGAAAGCATGAGTCCTTTCAGAAAATCATTCTGTAGTTCTTCTCCGCCTCAAATACGCTTATATACAACTGGTACAGATTTTCCCTCGCGCATCAGTACATTCAATTCCTCCAGGCGATGCAAATATCTTGTGGCCGTTGACAATGTTTTCCCCGTTAAAGCCTCTGCTTGCTGCCGGGTTATTGAATATGTGTCTTTAAATATTCTACTGCGTTAATCACAGGATATAGTGCAGCAGCCTGATCACACTCCATTTTTATTTGTTAAATTAACCTGGTATATGTATAATCTCATCAGCAAGTATAGAATACGCATACGCCATGGGATCGCGTTTTCTTAAAGATTTCAAAGCCTTTGCAACATCTTTATCAACATGCTGCCGTTTCAGATATTCATCCGGTTTTGATATTCTCTCAAAACTTCTTTTCTTTAGAATACCGGCTGTTAAGTACATGATAACCGGTGCATAAACGGATGCCGTTTCCGCGGAATAATTCAGGGAATACACATGCCCGGACAGGCTTCGGATTCCTTTCAGATAACTCTTATATTCCTCCGGGTTGACCAGCCCTCTCGCAGCCACACAGACTGACGCCTCATAAGTATCCATCAGCACATCCTGTTCCGTGGCTTCAATCCCCCTGTAAGCGATTTCATCCCTGACAACCTCTGAATAAGTCCTGCACACCACATCGAAATCAGTCATGGCATCAGCAAGCATATATACATCAAACATCTGTTTCATGATTTCCAGGTCTTTTTTCGTTCCCAGCAGCACTCCCGTTGTGTGAGGTGCGAAAGCTGTCAGCTTATCCGCAAGTATACTGTTGGCATCCGGTATCTTCACCGTCAGATATTCCGGTTCCGTGATCAGGAGTTCCCCGGCAATCGGCCTTTCAACTATCTTTGTGTACTTGCTGTGTTCAAACAGAATATCCAGAATAATTTCCAGGGTCTCTCCCACCCTTGGGGAGTTAAACTGAAATTTAAAATGCCGCTTTTCTATATTATTTTTTCCTTTGCGGACCTGCTCCTCATAAGACTTAAAAGGGAAAATCTGCGCCGCCTTTTCAAGGTACTCGTCTACCTCTATTCCCGGCTCCACAATAATATCAATATCCGTAGACAGTCTCATAGGTTTATCCAGTAAAAGCAGAAGCGACGTCCCACCTTTAAAAATAAATGGAAGCTCCACTCTACGCAATGCTTCCAACAGGCCGAACGCAAACAGCACCCTCTCGATCAGGGCCGGATCCCTCCTGCTTTTTTCACGCAGCTGCGTAATATGCTGCATTTCAAAGTTTTCCCTGCTTAACATATATCTCCTCCCCCCTTACACACTTACACAGTCCTCAGTTTCACACTGGTCTCTTCTGCAAGAAATTTTTTTATTTTGCCGGATATTTTACGCCTGTTTGCATATCGGAACATCCTGCTTTCATCTATCACATAATTCTGAAATGCCGTCTCAAATATCTGCGGATATTCCGATTCCCCAAGCATGGACTTGACAAGATTCTCCGCAAATATATCGACCAGCAGCTTTTCCAGCTCCGTATGCCATCTGGCCTCAGACCCTTTCGGTGATTCGGTCATTATATTTTTGACAATAATCATATCGTCAGACCTGTAATAATAAAAATCCTCTTCCGTCGGTCTGATCAGAATTTTCCCTTCATATTCGTTTTTCAACCGCTCAAATACATCAGGGCACAGTTCCTTTTCCACATACACAAAGATAACATTGTGGGCAATCTGGTGGTTTACAAACCTGTTTAACTGGTACAGCTCCATAATTCTGAAATCCAGGTCATAAAAATCATGGGACAGGGTACTTGCAATATGAATTGAAGTATCAGAGTATGCATAATGATACGTCTGCAAGCCCTCTCTTAAGCAGTAAGCGTTCCTGCCAACTCTGACAATATCACCGCTTGACAAAAGCCTGCTTAAATATTTTTCCATTGTACTGGCGCAGGATACCATTCCGCAGCGCTGTGCTACATTGAATAACTCCTCTTTTTTGAAAACAGCCCTTTTACCAAGCTCCTTTAAACAAGCATCCACGAAATCATCACTCCCTTTATAAATTCGGCACTTTTTTATTATTGTGCCGAATTTTCATTCTCTTACATCTTAAACGTAAGTCTCACAGCTGTCAATACAATTTCGGCACTTTTTTAATTTAGTGCCGAAATTATGATGTCCAGGCTTTATTACAACTAAATTTTTCAACCCCAGTCCTCCTCTTCTTCCTGCATGGATTCCATAAATTCAGAAATCTTTTTACCCAGGTTCCTAATCTCTTCTAACGAATGGTTGACATGGGTAACCTCCCCTACTGTAAGCGGATTTTTCCTCAATTCTCCGGCTCTGCTAAATTCGAGGAGTTCATTATACGTTTTGCATTCCGTTTTTGAAAGGATCGTGGCGACTGAATGTTATGGGAAGTAAAAGAAATCCTTGAAATTACCCTTTCCTTGTCATATAATACGAACAAAGCAACAAAATACTGATTTTTCAGGAAAATATTTTACGAAAGGACAAGTATTATGAAAGCTCTTATCAAGGAATTCAAGGAATTCATTTCCAAGGGAGATGTCATGAGCATGGCCGTCGGTATTATTATCGGCTCCGCTTTCACTGCCATTGTCACTTCTCTGGTCAACGACATCATTACACCCATTATCGGTGTCATCATCGGCGGCATTGACTTCTCAGGCATCGCCATCACGCTGGGCAGCGCCTCCATCGGGATCGGTTCCTTTATTCAGGCAATTATCAATTTCTTACTTACTGCTCTTGCTCTCTTTGCTATCGTGAAAGCGCTCAATTCCCTTCCTCGCAAAAAAGCAGAGCAGCCCGCGCCGGAACAACCCGCGCCTGTACCTGCGGATGTACAGCTTTTAACAGAAATCAGGGATTTGCTGAAAGAAGAAAAATCATAAGTTCTTTTCGATTTAAAAAGGGCCGCACATTTGTGCGACCCTCTTTTTTACTGAAAACTGGCGTAACAGTCTCCGGCATGTACCAATCGAAAGCCATCATTTCGCGTACTCAACCGCCCGTGATTCTCTGATCACATTGACTTTCACCTGGCCCGGATACTCCAGTTCTGTCTCGACTTTCTTCGCAATGTCACGAGCCAGCAGAACCATATCGTCATCCGACACCTGCTCCGGTATAACCATTACACGAACCTCTCTACCCGCCTGGATAGCAAAAGATTTTTCTACTCCTTTGAAATTGTTTGTGATTTCTTCCAACCGCTTTAAGCGAGTGGTATATGTCTCCAATGCCTCACGTCTGGCACCCGGTCTTGCCGCGGAAATTGTGTCCGCAGCCTGCACCAGACAGGAAATTAATGAGGTGGGCTCCACGTCACCATGATGAGATTCCACTGCGTTAATGACAGTAGCATTCTCCTTATACCTCTTGCAAAGTTCAGAACCCAGCTGAACATGAGTACCTTCCATCTCATGATCAACAGCTTTGCCTATATCATGCAGCAATCCTGCACGTTTTGCAAGGCGTACATCAAGGCCAAGCTCCGCTGCAAGCAATCCGGATAATTGCGCCACCTCAACAGAATGCCTTAGTGCATTCTGTCCATAACTGGTTCTGTATTTCAATTTGCCAAGTAAACGAACCAGTTCCGGATGGATGCCATGTACCCCGACTTCCAAAGTCGCGGCTTCGCCCTCCTCCTTGATGATTGTCTCAACCTCACGTTGAGCTTTCTCCACTGTCTCCTCAATCCGAGCCGGATGAATACGTCCATCTACAATCAGTCTCTCCAGGGCAATCCTGGCGACCTCTCTCCTGATGGGGTCAAAACTCGATAAGATCACAGCCTCTGGGGTATCATCAATAATCAGATCCACTCCTGTCATCGTCTCAAGAGTCCGGATATTGCGCCCCTCTCGTCCAATGATGCGGCCTTTCATCTCATCGCTGGGAAGCTGAACAACAGAGATCGTTGTCTCTGACACCTGATCTGCGGCACATCGCTGAATTGCATTCACCACATAATCCCGCGCGCGTTTGTCAGCCTCTTCCTTTGCCCTCTGATCCATTTCCTTGATCTTCAGGGCGGTTTCATGCTTCACTTCATCTTCAACAATTTTCAATAAGTAGTCTTTTGCCTGGTCGGAGGTAAGACCAGAGATTCTTTCCAGTTCCTGTATACGCTGCTCGTTCAGCTTCGAGATTTCAGCCTTCTCTTTCTTAAGAGCGTTTTCTCTCTCCACCAAACTGGCTTCTTTGCGTTCGATAGCATCTGATTTCTTATCGATATTCTCTTCCTTCTGCTGAACACGCCTTTCATAGCGTTGTACCTCCGCGCGGCGCTCCTTAATCTCCTTGTCCAGCTCATTCTTGGCC
>JAJQGR010000289.1 GCA_021200345.1 Lachnospiraceae bacterium
GTGGGTATCCCAGCCGGCCTTGCGGGGCACCATATAGCCTTTCATGGTGCGGTAGCGGGGAATCATATCCTTGATCACGCGGGTCAGCACATGGCCGATGTGGGGCTTGCCGTTAGCGGTCGGCGGGCCGTCGTAGAAAGTATAGGTGGGGCAGCCCTTCCTGTTTTCCATGGATTTGCGGAAAATGTCATTGTCAGACCAGAATTTCTCGGTTTTCTTCTCTCTCTCCACAAAATTCAGGTCCGGAGATACTTTGTTGTACATGTTGTTCCTCCTTAATTAAAAAAGCTCCTTCCCGTAAAAGGAAGAAGCCATAAACCTCTCAATACCACCTGTTACGCATACTCCCCGTCTGAACGGTTTCATATGTTTCCCGATAACGGCGGGACGCCGGCCCAAGGCTACTCATCTCCTTTCACCCGGCTGCTCAGAAGTGATCTTCGTCTTCATCGGTCCGTACCGGGCTTTCACCACCCCCGGCTCGCTGTGCCTTTCCTGATGAGGCTACTGTCTTCATCAATGCATTTATCTGATCAGGGAACCGCGATTATCAACCGCGCTCACCCGATTATCTTAATATCATTTTTTTCATTTGTAAAGAGGGAATTTCATTTTCAGGGAATTTTGCCGGGGAATTTCAACAAATTTTTTCTGACGCTTCTGATATCATTTTCTCAGATTCAATTTTGTTACAATTTCGATGCGGAAAGGATTCATCCATCTCTTACACTTTTTCCATGCCGATCGAATAAACAGGTCCGTCAGCGCGGACAACCATCAAACAATATGATAGGAAAATGACCATGAAAAATATGAAAAAAAGACGCCGGCGCAGACGGATCCGTCCCCTGTCTTCTCTGACAATCCTGCTGCTGTTTATTGACAGCATCCTGCTGAGCATATGGATCGGGAGAACTCCAGCTTTGGAGTTTCCGTTTTATAAAACCGCCTCTCCAAAAGTAACACTGACGGAACTGGAAATTGTTGAAGAAACATCTGTCTTAGGCACAAACACTGCTGTCGGTGAAAGCGCTTCTGAAAACGCTGATACCGCGGATACATGGGCACAGACTCCCATAGAAACTCCGGCGGAATATCAGATCAGTGACTTTGAAATCATCTATCAGAACCCGGAGTTACCCACCGGCTGTGAAATCACAGCCCTGACCATGGTTCTGCGATATTATGGATTTGACGCGGATAAAATCACCATGGCCTCAGAATATCTGCCCACGGCGGAAGCGGTCTTTTATTATGGAAGCGACGGTTTAAAATACGGCCCTGATCTGAATGAATATTTTGTGGGAGATCCCTTTTCCTCCGGTTATATCTGCGGCACCCCTGCCATCTGCACCGCCGCCGACGCTTATCTGGAAGATAAGGGCAGCGACATGACCTCCCATGACCTGACCGGCTTTCCCGTCGATGAATTATATCATCTCGTCAGCCAGGACACTCCGGTGGTGGTGTGGGTCACCATTGACATGACAGAAAGGTATACCCCGGAAGGCTGGTATACAGAGAATGGCCAGTGGGTAGAGTGGAGCAGCAATGACCACGGCGCGGTTCTCATCGGCTATACCGCAGATACCGTGACCATCTCCGACCCGATTTCCGGCACGGTGGAATATGACAGGGATGCCTTTGAAAGTGTTTTTTCCTCCAGAGGAAATCAGTGCGTGATTCTGCAATAACAGCGGAGATTGTGATCTCCGCTGCATATCGAAATACTTATTCATCTCTCTCCGGCTCCAGCACGTCAAACGCCTGGCCCCTTGCCCAGGGGCTTCCCACATCGCAGCGGCCCAGATGATAACGTTTCTCCACCTGCCCCTGGGGGAGACTTTCCTGCGCCTGGATCTTTAGCCGGCTCTCACCCCGGGCTGTAAAATCATCCAGGATGTTCAGAATGTCCTCTATCTCTTTTTCCTCCGGCTTCATCGGCTTACACCTTCTTTATCATACCCAGCCCCAACGGATAGGGTCCGTTATGCACCCCAATGGTCGCACCGATCTGAAATACCTCCACAGACGCCTCCGCGCCCTGGCTCTTTAAATAGGTGTCCACCATAATCTTCAATGCCTGTCCCTCTTTCTGGTCATATCCAAACCCGATGGAAAAGTCATAATCATTCAGGTCCAGATTTCCTTCCTTTACATGGGAATCCAGCAGGTCAATAA
Organism: Lachnospiraceae bacterium; assembly: GCA_021200345.1. Lineage (GTDB taxonomy): Bacteria > Bacillota > Clostridia > Lachnospirales > Lachnospiraceae > RGIG6307. The sequence continues at coordinate 2,182 of JAJQGR010000289.1, forward strand.
TCTTCCTGGTCGCCTTGGTCCTGTTCCTGCAAACCCCCGCAGCCTCCAGTTCTCCATCCTTAAACACAATCATGGGCTGAAGCTTCAGAATACTGCCCGCCAGGCCGATGGCCTTACCAACTCTGCCGCCGTGAATCAGATATTCCAGATCCGCCACTGTATAAAAAATCCGCGAAGTCTTTTTCAATTCCACCAGCTTCTGTGCTGCCTCATGCACCTCCAGACCCAGATCCCGCAGACGAATGGCCTGCTTTAGGAAAAGCCCTTCCGCCACAGTAGCCTGCTCACTGTCCATGACCACCACCGTCGCGCCTTCATGCTCCTCCCTGATCAGCTCCGCCGCCGCCACCGCGGACTGAAACGCGCTGCTCATATGGGATGTAAA
>JAJQGR010000010.1 GCA_021200345.1 Lachnospiraceae bacterium
CCCCCGGTATCAGCTCCGCAGCCTTCTGTACCGCCCCGATTTTCAGTGCGTCCGCGTAGGGCAGCAAAAGGGACTGCAAAAATCCCATGCCGGTGACCGCCCCCAGAATTCCCTTACACAGAAAACGCAGCGTCTTTTCCAGTAGCTTCAATATTCTCTCCAGCCGCTCCTTCTGCCAGAACCCGGCCATGATCACCAGCAGGAAATGGACCTCCACCAGCGGCAAAAGCAGCCCGGCTACCACCCGTTGTGTCAGGTAAATGATCAGGGACAGCAGGGCGATATAAGCGGTGCTGGTGCCTGTCCCGGATACAGTGGTCAGCGTCACGGAAAACACCGGCACAAAGAAATTTCCGAAAGTGACGATGGTATCCAACAGCTTCCGGCTCATGGACATTGCCTCATAAAATAAGGTCAAAAGCTGGGCCGCGGTCAGCAGCCGGATGATCCTGCCCCCGATTTGCCTGACCTGAGCGTCTTTCATGACCTCATCCAGAATTTTCAACACCGCCCCGCCAATTCCCAGCATCAGAAAGGAAAGCAGCACCGACCGGATCATGGTCACCGGATTGCCTAAAAGTCCCAGCGCGGCTGTCCATAAAAGCCGGAACACCTGCTCGAACTCTCCCGCCCACAGGGCGTCAATCAGCGCTTCCGTGTCGATCTGAAATCCTGAAAACCACTGGCTGGCCGTCTCATACAGCTGCGTCTGCGTCATGTCACTCCCCCAGCTCCATGATAAAATTGATCAGCTCCATCAGCACCGGAAACCCCGTAAAAAGAATCCCCAGCTTTCCCGCCAGCGTTACCTGTCCCGCCAGCGCAAGAGCGCCGCTCTCCCTGCAAAGCGCCGATGTAATCTCACACAAATAGGCGATCCCGATGATGCGAATCAGAATCCCCAAAAGCTCTGTGCTTCCCCCGATCCTTGTCCACACACTCTCCACCTGAGACAGCATCTGCGCCAGATATCCCAGCACATATACTGCCAGAATACTGCCCAACGCCACACTGACCCAGAGCCCATACTCCGACTTCAAAGACTTCAGCAGAAGCACCACTATCAGGCCGCAGAAGGCGAAGGCCACAATCTTCACGATATCCATAGAATCCCCGTCAGAAATCAAACAACGTCTGAATCGTCGCAAACAGGTCATAAATATAGGGCACAATCCACCCCAGCACCAGCACCAGCGCCGCCAGACTGAGCAAAAACGCGTGCTCATCCCTGCCGCTGTGCTTAAGCACCTGGGAAAGCACCGACACCAAAATTCCCACCGCCGCAATCCGAAAAATCAGACTGATCTCCATCTTCCCCTCCTACCACATCAGCAGACAGAAAAACGCTCCCGCACACACGCTAAGCACCAGAATCGGCCGCCTCTCCTGCCGGTATTTTTCTTCCATCTGCCCACAGATTTTCCCAATTTCCTCCGCTCTCAGAGTCAGCCTTCTGAGCTCCTCCGCGGGAAGAGCAGCCCTGTCCAGAAAACACTCGCTCCAGATGTCGGCCGCCTGCTTAGGAATCCCATATCCTTGCAGATATCCCTCACTCTTTTCTTTCCAGAGCTCTCCCAGATCCGAAATCCGCCGGCTTTGAAGCTCCTTTGCTATCTGCCCGTAAAAATCCGCCAACACACTGGTCTTTTCCTTTCCCATGGTCTGAAAAATTTCCTCCATGGGCAGCTGCCACTGACTGATGTAAAAACCAACTCTTAACAGCCCCTCCGTCATATCCTTCATACAGGATAATCTCCAGCTTTGCTCCGCCACCAGACTGTGGGCAAGACCCGCACAAGAGATCAAAATCCAGGCAGTCAGCACGATTTTCATGCAAGCCTCACTCCCTCCTGATCCCACAGTCCCGCCACCCGGTAAACGCCGTCTTTGTTGTGCAGCACCAAAAATCTCTCAAATATTTTTGCTCTGCATAATTCTCTTCCAAAGGGTTTGGCCGCAAGAACCCCGTAGCTGTCACAGTGATGCGTGGCCAGCAGACCAACGCCGCAGCCATACAGCCGTTTCAGCGCCCGCAAATCCCTCTCCCCGTAAATCTCATCCACCGCCACCACCTGAGGGCCCAGGCTTCTGAGCGCCATCTCCATGGCCCGCTCCCTGTCACAGCCGGCAATCACATCCGTGCGGCAGCCCACATGCAGGCTGGCCTTTCCCTGATTCAGAGCGGCGATCTCCTCCCTTTCATCAATCAGACACACCTGCTGCCCCGGCCCATACGGATTTCCGTCGGAAATATTTCTCACCAGATCTCTGAGCATGGTGGTCTTGCCCATGCCCGGCGGCGCCAAAATCAGTGTATTGAGAAACCGTCCCTCCTCATACAGCCCCTTCAGCAGCCCGTCCGAAACCCCCACCATCTCATGGGCAATGCGAATATGCAGGCTCTGCATACTGCGAAAGCCCTGAAAATGCCCTTCCCCGTCCAGGGCAGCCTGTCCTCCTATTCCCACCCGGTGCCCGCCCCTGACAGTGAAATATCCGTTTTTCAACTCCTGCTGATAGGCATGCATTCCAAAATGACAAAGCCACTGGGCAATAT
>JAJQGR010000258.1 GCA_021200345.1 Lachnospiraceae bacterium
CCCCGGATAAAATAGTTCAGCACCATCTGCAGGGTTGTGGCAAAATAATAAAGAATAAAATATACATAATAGCCCTGCAGACCATCAAACAGAAAATAAACGGGAGAGACCAGCAGAGCCGCCAGAAAACCCAGGATAGTGATCCAGAATCCGATGGAGAAAATCTGCTTCTGATCCGCGTTGTTGTCCAGTGCGAAACGAAGCACCGCCTCGCAAATCAGCAGCGTAAAAAAGGGATATAAAAGACTGATGGTAGTGGAAAGCGTATCCACAACCCCGTACTCCTGGGTGGTCAGCACTGCTGTATAAATTGGAACGATCAGAAAAGACAGAATTTTGGATGAAAAATTACCAATGGTAATGGCCGCCACATTGACGCCCAGTTTTTTATATTGCTTATTCAACTCTGGATTACCTCTTTATTACTTTGCCAGCCAACGGATAGATATATCGGATTACAAGATAAAAAAGTACGTACATTCTCCGGCGCATCATCATGCATATCATTCTCTTGTACCGGCTCATATGCTCATAGTCCATTTCCTGTAACCCCTCCTGGACTCCCTGAGCGTTAAACAGACTTTTCAGATAACGCCGGGACTGTATCAGGTTGGTCCTGGCACCGGCGATTCGAACCGCGTGAACAAAGGCGACCGTGGCCCTGCGTCTCAAAAGCTGTGACGCAAACTCCTCTTTCAGACCCAGCCTGGCCAGACTCTCAAGCAGTACCTCATCCGCTTTCGCCAGACGTCTGTCAATGTCCAGAGGCTGCTTCACCTTATTTTTCCACTGATTGTACAGATATACATAAGGGGAATCCAGCACGCAGAATCTGTCGGCACAGCTTAAAAAGTATAAATTAAAAATACCGTCTTCATTGGCAGCCACTCCCACCGGGAACAGAATCCTGTTCTCCCTGAGGATATCTGTCCGGTAAAGGACGCCGCAGGCGCTTCCAAACAGGATCCCCGTCAAAGTGCCGTCGTCCAGGAAACGGTCTTTGATATCCTCAAAGGTATATACACCAGACATGATCCTGGCACTCCTGGGAAGCAGTTTTCCGTCAGGATATCTATAAGCATGGGTGCCATATACCGCCTTGCAGCTTTCCCGCTTTATCTCTCCCAGCAGCAATTCCAGCGCATACTCCGGCAGAAGGTCATCCGCATCCAGAAAAAAAACATACTCGCCGGTCAGATTCCAAAGCGCTGTGTTGCGCGTATCCGAGACTCCGGTGTTTGGCTTATCAATAAAACGCACCTGTGTATGCTGTTTCTCAAGCCTTTCACAGATTTCCTTTGTGCGGTCCCCGGAGCCGTCATTGACAATCAGAACTTCAACCTCCCGATGGGTCTGGCTCAATACACTGTTTACCGCGTTTTCTATAAAGTTTTCCGCATTATAAGCGGGAATCACAACTGAAATCTTATCCATCTCTTTTCAGAATCCCCATCAGGCGTCATATGTCCTCAATCCGTCCTTTTTACAGGCAACAGCGTGTTTTCTCTTTTCTGCACCAGAATACTGTCCGCGGGGACCTGACCTGTCACCACACTGCCCGCCGCAATGACGGCGTTGTCTCCGATCACACTGCCCCGCAGGATCACCGTATTGGCGCCAATCCAGCAGTTTCTGCCGATTTTTACCGAAGAACAGCGGAATTTTTCTTCCTTGAGTCCCCCCTCACAGCGAAAATCATGGTCATGATCATACACCAGCACATTGGGCCCGAACTCTGTACCCTCCCCAATACTGATCTCCTGTAAACAGAAAAACATGCATCCATAGTTGGCTTTTACATTGTCTCCAAAAGTACAAACCGCGTTGGAACCGACCCGGATTTTTCCCCCGGAGTGAAGCCTGACTTTTTTCCCCAGCTTTAATGAGGCGCCGTTTCCCATTTCAATCGCCACATTGGGAGAAATGCGTTCAACAGGATAAAAGAAAAGTCCGTGAATATGAAATAACTTATAAATACACAGTCTGAAAAACGACCAGACTACGCTGATGATATTACTTATTTTCCTCTGCATAAAGCTTCCTCATGATGTCAATCACATGTTCCGAATCAAATTCCGTTACTTTCTCCATGTTGTGACTCCCCATGGACACTCTGTCACCCTTTACAATCTCAGTAAGAGCAGCAGCCGTCTCTTCCACGCTATGGGGATCAAAAAGCACGCCGCCCTTTTCGTCGATCAGATCAATATTTCCCCGGATCGCACTGACCGCACAGGGCAGACCGCAGGCCATAGCCTCCATCAGAGCAACCGACAAACCTTCCTGAAAGGAAGGAAGAACGAATACATCTGCAGCCGCACAAAGCTCACTGATATCTTTCCGGTATCCCAGAAGCTTCACTCTGTCAGCAACACCCAGCTCCTCAATCAGGGAAGTCAAATGTTCCTTCAAAGGACCCTGCCCGGCAATGGCCAGGGTGATTCCCTTGATCTGTGCAGCCGCCCGGATCAGGGTCTCATGGTTTTTTCTGGGTATCAGCTCCCCCACAG
>JAJQGR010000290.1 GCA_021200345.1 Lachnospiraceae bacterium
GCCGCTCCTGAAAGCAGAGAAGGAAATTAAATCTCGTTTCCCGCGAACTGTGTCTTATACAGAGTGTAATATCTGCCCTTTGCGGCCATCAGCTCCTCGTGGTTGCCGGTCTCCACAATCCGTCCCTGATCCATGACCACGATGAAATCCGCGTCCCGGATGGTAGAAAGCCGGTGGGCGATGATCACGCTGGTGCGGTCCTCCATCAGTCTTACCATGGCGTCCTGGATATTCTGCTCTGTCCGGGTATCCACGCTGGAGGTGGCCTCATCCAAAATCAGAATCTTGGGATGAGCCAGAAAAGCGCGCCCGATGGAGAGAAGCTGTCTTTGTCCCTGACTCAGATTCTGTCCGGCCTCTGTCAGCTCCGTTTCATAGCCTTTGGAAAGATGGGTGATCATGCTGTGGCTGTTGCTCATGCGGGCGGCCTGCTCCATTTCCTCGTCCGTCGCCTCTTTGTTGGAGTATTTCAGATTGTTGCGGACGGTATCGGAAAAGAGTACCGTATCCTGCAGTACGATGGCGGTGTTGCGCCGCAGTACGTTACAGTCGATGTCCTTGATATTCACGCCGTCGATCAGTATTTCGCCGCTGTCAATATCGTAAAAGCGCATCAGCAGGTTGACCACGGTGGTTTTGCCGCTGCCGGTGGCGCCTACCAGGGCAACCTTGTGTCCCGCGTAAATATCCAGGCTGAAGTCGTGCAGCACCTGTTTTCCGGGAAGATAGGAGAAATTCACATTCCTGAAAGAGATCACGCCTTTGGCGTTTTCCATGGCTGTGGATCCGCTCTTATCCTCGTCGGCCTCGTCCATGATAGCGAAAACTCTTTCCGCGCCGGCCAGGGCCGTGATGATCTGCCCATAGACCTCAGCGATCATGTTGATGGGTCTGCCGAACTGCTTGGCGTATACAATGAAAGCGGAGATCACACCAACGGAGATTAGACCGTGGATGGCGTAGTAGCCGCCAAAGGCCGCGATCAGGACAAAACCGATGTTGCTTACCACATTCATTAAGGGCCCCATGGAGCCGCCCAGAATGTCGGCGATGATGCCCACGCGGGTCAGATTGTCGGAGGTGGTCTCAAACTCATCGATGACCTGGGGCTGGTAATTGTAGGCGGCCACCGTCTTGTAGCCTGTGACCATTTCCTCTACGGTGCCGTTCAGGTCGCCCAAAAGACTCTGACGTTTTCTGGAGAATTCCTGCATTTTGCCGGAAATCAGCCGGGTGATGATCAGGGTCAGGGCCACGGTTACCAGGGAAAGAAGCGCTAACTGCCAGCAGATCCACAGCATCATGGCGGCTGTGCCGATGATGGTGAGAACCCCGCTGACTAGCGTGCTCAGAGACTGGGACACGATATTGGAAATATTCTCCACATCGTTGGTCATGCGGCTCATGATATCTCCGTGAGAATGAGTATCCAGATACTTTATGGGCAGATTTACCACCTTATTGAAAAGATCCGTCCTCATTCTGCTGACAATGCGCTGACTTAAGAACGCGCTGAACCTGGCCTGAAACAGGGTGCTGAGAGCAGAGAGCGCGTAGAGCAGCAGCATGGTGATCAGCACGGCGGGAAGCCCGCCAAAGTCCGCGTCCGTGATTTTGTCGATGGCGTCGCTTTGCAGTTTGGGAGCGAAGACAGAACAGATCACCTGTACGATGACGACCGCGAAAAGACCCGCCACCATTCCTTTTTCATGGCTGAAATAATGGATCAGTCTGCCGAATGTCTGCATCCCGTTCTTTGGCTTTTCTACCGTCATGTGAGGGCCGGGGCCGCGGCCGAAAGGCCGGATCGTGTTCTGGCTCTGGGGCTTTGGAGTGGAAGCCTGGGCTTCATTTCTGTTTTCTTCAGCCATAGATCTCGCCTCCTTCCTTTAACTGGGATCTGTAAATATCCTGATAAATCTCACAGCTTCTCATCAGTTCCTCATGAGGGGCGCAGGCAATGATCCGTCCGTTATCGATGACGGCGATCCGGTCCGCGCCTTTGACAGAAGCAATTCTCTGGGCGATAATGATTTTGGTCACCTTTTGGTAGGTGGTCCGCAGTGCCTCATAGAGCTTTGCCTCGGTCTTTAAATCCAGAGCGCTGGTGGAATCGTCCAGGATCAGGATTTCCGCGTTCTTTAACAGGGCGCGGCTGATGGAAAGCCTCTGCTTCTGGCCGCCGGAGAGGCTCATACCCTTTTCGGCAACCATGGTATCCAGTCCCTCGGGCTTGGAGAAAATAAATTCTGTGGCCTGGGCGGCTTCGGCCGCGGCCAGCACCTGCTCATCGGAAGCCTCCGGACTGCCCCATTTGATATTTCCCCGGATGGTTTTGCTGAACAGCTCGCTTTTCTGGAGGGCAATGGCGACCCTGTCCCTGAGCTCGGAAACCTTGTAATCCTTTACATTCCGGCCATCCACCAGAACCTCTCCCTTTGTAGCGTCATAAAATCTGGGGATCAGATTGACCAGGCTGGATTTGCCGCTGCCGGTGGCGCCCAGAAG
>JAJQGR010000334.1 GCA_021200345.1 Lachnospiraceae bacterium
GTATATTATTACCCTCGATACAGCGAACTGATTCAGGAATACGAGGCGCCGTCCCCAAGTAAAGCTGCAGACGCGATTGCAAGGAAATTTAACTGGACGATTGCCCCTTGTGGCGATACGGCCCTGAATATTCTGGGCTTATCAACGCAGGTTCCGGCAAAATGGAGCTATATCAGCGATGGACCTTATCATCAGTTCCAGATAGGCAATTTGTCGATAGACTTTAAACATCGGAATAACCGGGAAATATCCGGAATGTCTCCATCGACGGCAACGATTATCCAGGCTCTGAAAGCGATTGGGAAAGAAAATATAGAAGAGATGCAGCTTGATATAATCAGGAGTCGTCTCAGTGATGAAGAGAGGAGCACTGTTTTATCTGAGGCACAGCATTCATCTGTGTGGATTCGTGAGACAGTTAAGCGCATTTGCTCGGAAGAAGAGGAAAAAGATAATGTATGACTTAATCAGCCAAGCCGATATTCAAGACATTATTATGATCTATATTGCATAGCGCATTCGGAAAACAAATCAGTGGCATTTGAGCAACTGACCTTACTGAAAAAAGTAGTAGATTTCAAAATGAAGTTTTATCCGAGAAAATGGGCGCACTATGAATTGGCCAAACCCGGCTCTTTGAAACTTGTACCACCGGAGTATCGTATGGTTGAATTGCGGAAAGACTACGCATCCATGTCAAATATGATGTTTGGCGAGTATCCGGATTTTGATACCCTTATCGATTACATCCGAGAATTGGAGAAGGAAATCAACTCACTTTGATGAAAGGAATCTGATAAAATATGGAATGCTCTGTCTCGGGTCTGGAAGGCAGAGCATTTTTGAAGCTTGAAATAATAAGAGATTCTTTATCCATTGTGTAAAAACTGCCCCACATACTCCAGCGCAGTCTGATCATCCTTCCCGCTAAAACCATGCGGCGCGTCTGGGATTAATCTGAGCTCCGCATCTGCGTATGCCGCCTGCGCCTGTTCAGAATAGTGATAATCAACGATTTTATCAGCTGTTCCGTGAATAATCAGAACCTTGCCGGTATATTTGCTGATTTCCGTGATCAGGTCACAGTGCAGGACGGACGCGGCGTAGTCTCTTCCCAGCTTCATGGGGCCGCAGTGGAAGGTCTCAGGAATATTTTCCGGATCAAATTTGGCAAACATCATCTTTCCGGCTCTGGCGTCATCCGGAATACAGAGTGCCGGGTAAAAGAGGATCAGACGGCTGATTTCACTCTGCAGCTTCGCGGCGGCGAGAGCGGAGACCACGCCGCCCTGACTGCAGCCCATCAGAATAATAGACTGTTCATCGGTTTCGGGCAGGGATTTCGCGTAGGAAATGACCGCTTCCAGGTCGCTTTCTTCTGTAAAGATCGTCATTTTCGTTGTGTCTTTGTCGCTTTTCCCCATCAGGCCGCCGCCGTTAAAATCAAAACAGAAGGCAGCGTAGCCGCGTTCTGCGAACCACTGCGCATAGCCCTTGGTTGTCTGATAGTTGGCCATAAAACCGTGGCTGATAATGGCGATGGGCAGACCCTGGCCTTCCGGGTGGAAATACAGCCCGCGGATGGTCATGTTTTCTCTTGTACAGGAAAATGTTTCTTTTTTGATGGATGTCATATTTGCCTCCGGACAGATAGATGTTTGGTTGGTGTCTTAAAGATCGTTCATGATTGTCAGGATGAGTATTCTCCGTATTCGCAGCCTACATGGGAGACCGCGATGTCATCAATCAGGATTTTATTACCATTTTCTTTTCGGTAGAGCCAAATTCGGCCGGTTCCGTTGCCGCCGTTCCAGAGCCTGTTGTGGCGCTTTGTTCCATCAGGTGCTTCGTAGTTGACGAGGAGCATATCTGATTTCCTGCAGCGGATTTTTGTTTCCATGAGGACCTGCCTGTTTTCCTGGCGGACGTGCCACAGGATCTCCGTATCGGTTTCCCTGCAGGAGAATTTGGTTTTGCAGCCTGTCCAGAACTTGGAAAAATTGAATTCATAGGAATGGCCGTCATAATAGAAGGCACCCAACAGGATACGGTTCAGTGGGACAAAGTAAATTCTGGGCCTGCCGCCGCCGATGTCAAACACGCTGTTTTGAAGCGGTTTGCCGGTCAGGTTGCTGACCAGATGACTGGAAGAAAGCCACACCCAGGGGGAAGTAAAGCCGCGTCCCCAGTTTTTATCTGCGTAGCCGAAACTTCTCTCAGGCAGTACGCGGTAAACGGTCCCATTCAAAGTGACGGTCCCGCTGTAGGCGCTTTTCATGCCTTCGGCGTGCCAGTACATTTCAAATGCCTTGAGGAAACGCAGGAGTTTACTTGTGCCGTAGCCGACATTGAAAGCAATCTGTTTGTCAATCTGAAGATCCCAGGTCATTTCTCCGCTGTCACACATCCATTCCGGGTGTTCGGCGGAATCTTTGACCGTGACAGCTATGCTCCCGGTCAGTCTGGTGTCGGAAGCATAACAGTCGGATGCCTGAATGGAATAAGG
>JAJQGR010000085.1 GCA_021200345.1 Lachnospiraceae bacterium
GGATAATGTATGGTACTGTTTTTATCAAGTTAAAATTTCCTGATTTTTCTAATGTTTTTCTTACTTCCATTGTGGTCTGTGAAGTGGCAGATGTGTTGAAAACGAACCGGCGAGGATCAATGGTGGAAAAATGAAAATTTTCTTGACGCGGAAACTCTACAAGTGTAGAATATAATCACACTATAATTGTAGAGGAGAAACTATCGTGAAACAATCCCTTCGCCGCTTGCCGGACGCCGAGCTGGAGGTCATGCAGGCCGTCTGGGCCTGTGAGCCGCCTGTCGCCAGAACCGACATAGAGAACGTCCTGTTTGAAACCCATCCGATGGCCATGACCACGTTGCTGACCATGCTTACCAGGCTCAGTGAAAAAGGATACCTGACTATTGAGAAAAAGGGCCGCCGCAGCTACTATACTCCCTGTGTTTCCCGCGAGGAATATCTGGCCGCGCAGAGCAAATCTTTTCTGGAAAAGCTCTGCGGAGGCAGTCTCTCTGTTTTCGCGAACGCGCTGTGTGACAGCGGACTCAGCAGGAAGGAGATTGAGGAGCTGCGCGCGCTTCTGGAAAGGGACGAGCTATGAACCAGGAAGTCTTTCTGCGGGGAATGTGGTCCTGCATATTCAGCCTCATAATTGCATGGTCGGTCTTTTCCAGATACGACCGGGAAGTAGGCAGCGAGAGCGCAGAAACGGACAGCCAGAAATATCTGCCATACATTCCAGGTAATTTGCTGCCGTTGCTCCTTTTGGCGTTACTGGTGTTTGGAACCGCTTATTATGGGATCACAGCAGCCGCAAAATCTGTTCTGTCCGTGTGCTTTGGTATTTTTCTGCAAATTTGTGTTTATTACTTTCTGCTGCTGCTTGCGCTCCCGTTTTTCCGTAGGCATATCAGCGCCAGAGCCTGCGCCATGCTCTGGGTGATTCCCAATTACCTGTATATCACGATTCAGAGTTACATGAGACTGCCCGAACCGCTGCTTGTCATTTCCGCGGCGGGTAAACTTGTGCGAAGCTTTTTTACTGTCTGGTTTGCGGGCTTCTTTGCTGTTTTAGCGTGGAAGACCGTGCAGCACTTGGCTTTCCGCTGCTGTATCCTGCACGGTGCAGTGCCGGTCACTGATCCGGAGATTTTATCCGCTTGGGAGGAAGCGATTGCGAAGGCGCAAATCAAAAAGCCGAAATTGAAACTGGTCAGCTCTGCTAATGTCAGCACGCCATTGTCCGTGGGACTGTTTCACCGCACAATGCGGGTCGTCCTGCCGCAGAAGGACTATGCACCGGAGGAGCTTTCTCTTATCCTGAAACATGAAATCATCCACATTGCCCGCGAGGATTCCAGCGCCAAGTTCTTTCTGGTGTTTTGCACAGCCATGTGCTGGTTCAATCCGCTGATGTGGATTGCCATGAAAAAGAGCGCGGAGGACATGGAGCTTAGCTGCGACGAAACAGTGCTCTTAAATGCCGATGAGAGCACACGGAAAAAATACGCCACTCTATTGCTGGACACTGCCGGGGATGACCGCGGCTTTACCACCTGCCTTTCCTCCTCAGCTTCTGCCATGAGCTACCGGCTGAAAAGCATCACAAAGCCTGTAAAACGAGGAAGCGGCGCGCTTATCGTAGGCCTTGTCTTTTTCATCCTCTGCATGACCAGCGGCTATGTGTCCCTGGTCTACGGCGGCGCAACCGGCGCGGAGATCATTTATCAGTCCGGCGATTACAGCGGGTATCACCTGCGAAGCGTTGGCACGAGCGAGGGTGGTTACGGCGACGTCGGTTTAGATCTCAGCACCGTCTATGACATCACGGATGAAGCCGCGTTCCACGAATATTTCGCAGGACTTACGTTGTCTGAATTCACCGGCAACTACTCCTTTTCGGAGAGCAGTACGGAGTTTATTTACCTGTTGGATACGCCGGATGGATTGCTGGGGATTGACCTGTGCGACAACTATATCAAACTGACGTATTTTTGGGAGGATTATAAGCAGGCAGGGTACTACATTACGGAGGGCGTGGACTGGGAGTACCTGGGGACGGTGGTTGTGGAGAGGGAGGAGTGAGTTCTCTACTTTATCACTAGGAAGCATTTTCTCCACTACCGTAAAAAGCAAAACAATACGTTGACTTTCATCGTAATTATAAATATAATATTATGAGATTGGTACAACAAGGAGCCAGGATGGACTATATAACAGAACTGACTGCCATTGCTGAGGAACATGGTGGTATTATTGAAACACGGGTGGCGGCACAGCATGGTGTTTCCAAAGCGATGCTTTCCAAACTTTGTAAGGAAAATAAAATTCTCCGCATTGTAAAGGGACAATATATTCTTCCGGATGATCTGCAGGATGAATTGCTTTCTATCAGCAGGCGCTCTTCGCATGTGATTTTTTCTCATGAAACTGCGCTTTTTTTATTGGGCATTTCAGACCGCACGCCGTTTGAACATAGTGTAACAGTCCCCTCCGGGCATATCCCGTCGACAGCAATGAAG
>JAJQGR010000130.1 GCA_021200345.1 Lachnospiraceae bacterium
GTCAATGAGGAGTTCGGCTTTGGTGCAAAGCTTCCCTATGGGAACGGCACTTCCATTGTACTCTATGGACCTCCGGGGACCGGTAAGACGATGGCTGCCCAGGTGTTGTCCAATGAGTTGGGTCTGGATATTTACCGCATTGATCTGTCTCAGATCGGCAGCAAATATATCGGGGAGACGGAGAAAAATCTGGGGGCCGTTTTTGAAGCGGCCAGAGGAACCAACGCTATTTTATTTTTTGACGAGGCGGACGCTCTTTTCACAAAGCGGACCGACGTGTCCAATTCCAACGACAGATATGCCAACGCGGAAACGGCCTATCTGCTGCAGAAGATTGAAGAGTATCCGGGGGTGTCCATTCTGGCCACTAATGTGATGCAGAATTTTGACGTTGCCTTCAAGCGCCGCATGACCTTTATGATTGCCATTGAACAGCCCGATGAGGAAACCAGGCTGCGGTTGTGGGAGCATGTATTTCCCAAAGGGACTCCGCTGGAGGATCATGTGGACTTTGGCGTATACGCCAGAATGGCGGAGCTGACGGGAAGCGGTATCAAATCCGCCGCTTTATCTGCGGCATACCGGGCGGCGTCAGAGCACAGGAGGGTGACCAATGAGGACCTGATCCGCGCCGTGGATTTTGAGTATCGGCGCACCGGCCGTACAGGGCTTGCCAATGAGCTGTACGGGGCCATGATGATGGGACAGAAAGGGAGATAACAGATATGGGGGATCCGCAGAACGACTTCCTTCAGAGACAGAAAAATGAACAGAGCTTTCAGATTCGCCAGGAGCTGGAAGTAATGCAGAACTGGGATATGGAGGAGGGACAGACTCTTGAGGAGCGGCGTAAACAGGAGGCGAACAGACTGATAGAACGCCAGAGAGAGCTCAATCAGCAGCTGTCTGCCAAAGCGGGCAGTATGCTTCAGCCCGCCCGGGCGCAGGCCGCGTCCGCGGGCCAGCCCCTTCAGGAGCAGGCAGCGGCAAAAAAGAGCTATAAACAGCGACGGGAGGAAAGCAGGCGCACCAAAGAAGCGCAAAAGCATCATCCCATGGCGGATTATGTATCCTACAGCATGGCAAAGCAGCTTGGCGATTTGAAAGCGGGCCAGCTGTTAACCATGAATCCGGAACGGACACAGAGGGCGGTTGAGGCTCAGGTGGATCAGAGAGTTCTGGGTGTATTCATGCAGGGATACCGGGTGAATAAAAAGGGTCTTCCGGCTTCCAGGGATGATGCCATAAGAAAAGAGGAGGATGAGAGATTTTTCGAGGACTATCTGTCCAAAGATCTGACCCGGAGGCAGCCACATCTGGAACGCTTGACCAATGAGATCATCAACGCAAAGATCACTCCGCAGATGTTCAATGAGGAGTATCTGGAAAAACACACCGGTGAGATCAAAATGCTGTCCGAAAGACTGACCTATCTGAAAAATGTCATGCAGGACCCCATCAATCAGCCGTATTTTGATTCTCTGCCCCAGTATCAGAAGGATCTGATCCGGGAGAAGCGGGAAATGTCCACGCAGCTTGCCACCATGCTTTTTACCGCCGGTGCGGTAAAGGGAATCAGTATCAATCAGAATGGATATAGTAATCAGCCTCCCATAGAGATTCCTTATGATGTGACCAGGAATATTTTTAATCAGGAATGTGAAAGGTATCAGGAGCAGGAGCGCCTTATTTACGACCAGAGGGTGGATGAGGAGATGGAGCTGGAGATTCCCGGTCTTTTGCAGCGCTCTGAACAGATCAGACAAAACGCGGAGCAGTCGCCTCTGACGAACGGCCTGAACATGACCTCCTTCTCCATGGAGGACTCCTATGAGCAGCTGGGTTATCTTCGACAGGCCATTGAGGAAAACCCGGAATATTACCAGGCGAATAAAGCGATGCTGGACGATCTGTATCAGCAGGCTTACCGGGCCATTGATTCTGTGGGCGACAGAAAGTTAAAGCTTATGGCCATCCGGCAGGTGTGCGACAATTATGACGGCAGTCTTTTCCCTCAGGATATGATGAAATTTGAGAGAGCCAGTGAGAAAAGGAAAGCTTATGAGGAAGAATTCAGCATCCTGAATGAACAGGTTCAGGCCCATATAAACGCCGCCGCGTTTTTCTTAAAAGACGAGCCTTTGTCTGAGAACGCCAGGGATATTCTGATCCGCTGCGGCTATACCAGGGAGCTTACGCGGAAACGCTTCACCGGCGCGGACGGAATTGTGGGCCAGTCCAATGAAGCCTATCACAACGCCCTTGAGAGGGATGGCTTTGATGAGCTGGAGGCCAGATCATACGCGCTTCAGGGCCTGGGCATTCGCACAAGCACCAGCGAGGCCGCTGCTCTCAACAGGCTCATCATTCAGGATACCATGGGGGATTATTTTGCTAAAATCGGAGAGGAGTACAGAGATTATTTCCATCAGCTTGAGGATGTGCGCCACATGAATATGAATCAGGTGCTCACAGACAAAGAGAAGGTACAGTATGGGAATGGAGCATACAATTATGGAGGAGATATTGACGAGATTTCCGATCAGATCATGACCATGTTCTTAAACAGGCTTACCAGTCCCGCCACGGTCTCTTATTTCAGGGAGATGCTGCCCAATGTGCAGGATGCGGATATCTTTGATGGAAAACAGGAGGATGCGGCTGCATTCCTGGCACAGAATCTGATGACCATATATGGCGCCAATACCACGGCGATTTATCGTGAAAACAGTGCGGGCGGCTATAAGGACAGGGAAAATATACATACGGTAGCTGTGGAGGCCTGCAGGACCGTGTTGTGTGTATGCGGTATGCAGGGGGCGATTTCCTTGGAGAAAGAAGCTGAGCTGCCTGCGCAGATTCAGGCATTACTCAACCGCTATCGGCAGGGGATCCGGGAGCTGATGGGCAAACTGGCAGGCTGATTTTTTGACAGGAGGACATAAAACAGATGTTGAAGACAGGCGTATTATCCCCGGGAAATCCAGGAGTGTTCAAAACGCTTTTACTGCCGGCTGCGGCGCGCGCCCTTTCTGAGGGAGAACCGTTGACTGCGCTGGGGCTGACGGAGGATGATCTGGCGGTGGGCGCTTTGGCGGGCTATCTGGAGGATGGCATGTTTCAGATCATTTCTCTGTATGTGGCACCGGACTACCGTAGACGCGGGGGAGGAAGACTTTTGGTTGAAACCCTGGAGAACCTGCTGAAAGAGTTTCGGATGGGGATGGTGATCCGGTTTACGGCGACCAGAGAAGAGCATGAGACACTGGCTCCTTTCCTCAAAGCCATGGGGTTTTTAGATGAAACTGATGAAAAAGAGAATATTTTCGTGACTTCTCTGGCCCAGATGAAAGAAATCTCTTATTTCTCCGGCGCCACAGAGACGGGGATCAGTTTTGATAAACTGGATGAATCACTGATCCGTCAGGCGGAGCGGGAAGCCAGAGTAAACGGAGCGCCCAGACCTGAGGGAGGGATCGATGGACCCAAAGTGGAGCGGAGGATCAGCATGGCCATTGTCAGAGACAATCAAATCGCGGCCTACGCGATTTTTGATCGTTCCTGTATGAACAGTCTGACCCTTTCCTCCACCTGGTCGGGCAGCGTGGGCCCCACGGCGCTGTACAGCATGATCCGTGCAGCGTTCGCAAGAGCGGAGCGGATTTTTCCGCCGGAGGAAAAGATTGTGGTACAGTCCGTGGACCAGACTACTGCCGCATTGATTAAGGCCATGGTGCCCCAGGCCAAAATGATTTCCCACACATGGACAAAAGAATATCACTATTAAGGGCAGGCACAGACAGCAGACATCAGAGGAGA
Organism: Lachnospiraceae bacterium; assembly: GCA_021200345.1. Lineage (GTDB taxonomy): Bacteria > Bacillota > Clostridia > Lachnospirales > Lachnospiraceae > RGIG6307. The sequence goes on from JAJQGR010000130.1 coordinate 3,820, forward strand.
GAAGGATATGTGCAAGGTAGTCGGAGATCAGGAGCAGTTAAAATGAGAAATCAGAATCGATGGCAGGAGGAAGCGGCTGGCTTTACCCGGGACTGTGAGCAGGCGGTGAAGCTTAGCCATGAAACCCTCCATAAGCTGATGAGGGACAATCAGAATACGGAATACGGCCGTCTCCATCATTTTCAGGATGTGGAGACGGAGGAGGACTATCAGCGGTTGGTGCCGGTGACGGAGTATGCCAATTACGCGGATGCGGTGGAGAGAATGCAGGCCGGTGGAGAAAATATTCTGACAGCCTACCCTCTGAAGTATTTTCTCTTAACCTCCGGAAGCACGGGAGCGCAGAAGAGAATTCCGCTGACCCAAGAAGCCCTGAACAGGGCTCTGGATCCTGTCTGGTATGCCTGCCACGGGAATACGCCGGGCATTGATCAGGAAAAGCACCTGATTTTAAGCATCTTCCGAACAGACTTAAGAGAGCCGGAGCCGGAGACTCTTCTGTCCATTGCCTTTCATCGTCAGCTTCACGAGAGAGGCGGAAAGGAGCTGGAACGCTGGGTGCTGGGTGGGGAAAAACTGCTGTTCTCAAAGGAGGTAGGGAATATTCCCTATGTAAAGCTGTGGATATTATTTTCTTCCCCACAAGTGGTGGGGATTCAGTCCGTTTTTCTTTATGATGCGCTGCTCTTTTTCTGCTTCTTTGAGGAGTACTGGAGGGAAGTATTACAGGATGTGGAGCGGCATGTGGTATCGGATCAGGTTCCGCTTGGAACCGATGTCAGAGAGGCACTTCTTGCTTTGCCGCAGCCGGATTCAGATTGGCTTATGCACATCCGGAAAGAATGTGAGGCCGGTTTTGACGGCATCATGAAGCGGATCTGGCCGGATTTTCAGTGGCTGTCCGGGATCGGAGGCAGTACTTTCTCCGCACAGGAACCGGTGCTGAGAGGCTATCTGGGAGAGGGCGTACAGCTCCACTATTTTATGTACGCTGCTTCAGAGTGCTTCATGGGAATAGCGCTGAAACCTGAGAGCAGGGAGTATGTGCTGCTTCCCAGGGGCGGATATTTTGAGTTTCTTCCCTGGCATGGGGATGATAAAGATAGCAGGCCGAGAACCATAGGGGAGCTTGAGCCGGGGCAGGAATATGAGATTCTGGTGACCAATTTTTCCGGTTTGTACCGCTATCAGCTGGGGGATGTAATTCGTGTCACGGGCTTTTACGGACAGGCGCCCACATTTGAAGTGTGCTTTCGCAAAAATCAGGCGGTGAATATCGCCGGAGAAAAGACGGACATGAAAATCGTATCGCTTGCCATGGAAAGGCTGGCCGAGCGCATGCATATCCGGATTTTCGAATACAGTATCTGCGATGATAAAAGCCTGCTGCCTGGCAGGTACCTTTGCTTTCTGGAAGCGGAGGGCGACGCTGACAGCTTTCAGGGTCTGTCAGCTGTCCTGGATGAGGTCCTTTGGGAGCTGAATGACGATTATCGCGACCTGCGGGAGTTAAACATGATTCTTCCCCCTGTGGTGTTCCGTGTATTTCCCGGAACACATAAGGAATGTCGGGAGAGGTTTGGTCATAAGCAGTCCCACAGTAAGCCTCTGCATTATTTATCCGATCCGGATGTAATCGATTTTATGATACAGGGAACCAGACCATTTGTTGAGAGGGTGATATAAATGTATTCCGATCAGAAGATGATCAAAAGAGTTTACTATAAAGCGCTGCTACCCAATATGATTGCCATTCTCGGAGGTACCATCAATGTATTTTTTGACGGAATCATGGTGGGACAGCGGATGGGAGAGCTGGGGATTGCCAGCGTCAATCAAAGCCTGGCGGTCTATTTGCTGCTGTGTACTGCAGGTTCTCTGATCGCGGCGGGAAGCAGCGCATTGTCTGCCCTGGCCATGGGGGACAACAGGCAGCAGGAATCGAAGGACTATTACAGCCTCGCTGTGGAGCTGGCTTTTGTGATTGGCATCTGTGTCTGCTGTGTGGGATATTTCTTCTGTCCGCAGCTTGCCCGTTTTCTTGGCTCCGACGATTCTGCTGCCATGGTGGAGACCTACATCCGGATTACACTTCTTGGCGGCGTATTTAAGGTGCTCCTTTATGTGCCATATTTTTATCTGCGACTGGAGGGCAGGGCACAGAAAGCGGCGGTTGCCATGACGACCATGACCGTTCTGAATATCGTACTGGATTATCTTTTTCTCTTTGTGCTGGATATGGGAATTGCCGGAGCAGCCTGGGCCAGCAATCTGGGTACGGCGACAGCCTGTATTATGAGCTTTTATTTTCTCACAGAAAAAGATTCCAGCTTTCGATTTCACTTCATCCGGCCCAAATGGGAGATGATACGAAAGACTGTCAGAACCGGCAGTCCTATGGCGGCCAATAATCTGTTTTCCTCATTGCGTCTGTTATGTCTCAACAGTATTATGAATCTGGCCGGCGGAAGCAGCATGGTGGCTGTTTTTGCTATTACCAACAATCTGAATGAATTCTCCATCTGCATCCAGAACGGGGTTCCCCAGGCGGGATCGGCCATGATGGGGATCTACAACGGAGAGCAGGATACGCTTTCTGTCAAAAAGCTTCTGAAGCTGCAGCTTGAGGCCGGGGCGGTACTTTCGATCCTGTTTGCCGCGCTGCTGATTTTGTTCAGCCCCTGGATTGGCATTCTTTTCGGCAGCACTCAGGATGTTCGATGGCCCGTTGCCTGCCTGGCGGTTGGAATTGTGGTGGCGACAGTTAACAGTGTCATGTCATATTATTATTATGCTGCCATGCGGACAGCCATTTCCAATGTAATTACCATCACCAGGGTCTTTGCTGCGGCGGTGGGAACTGCCTGGCTGTTGCGCGGCACAGGGAACGGAATCTGGCTGTTTTACTGTCTTGGAGAGCTTGTCACTCTGCTTTTGTGGGTGACGGGCTGTCTGATTTATTCCCGTGTAAAGCAGGGCAGGGCCAATCTTTTCCTTCTGGATGAGACAGCCTTAAAGGAAGGAAAGAGCATCAGCTTTACCGTGGCCTGTGACGCCGCGGCCATCTGCGAAGCCAGTGAAAAAATTCAGGAGTTCTGTGGAGACAATGACTTTGACGCGGAGCAGACCATGACCATCAGCCTGGCTTTAGAGGAGCTGATGGTGATCACCTCCGAAAAGTCGATGGATCACCAGGGAACCATGGACGTCAGAATTCTGAGACTTCCGGAAGGGGGCATTCTGCGCATCCGCTCTGAGGGCCGCAGATATAACCCGCTGAACGACGCGGATGATGAGAATCTGGAGTTTCTGGGAGTCAATATGATCAAGAAGATGGCAAAGAGAACGGAATATCAGAGTACATTAGGGCTGAATACACTGATTGTATACATATAATCCGTAGACAGGTTTTATGATGACCAACCACAGGAGGGAAAAAATGAAGCGGCAAACAACACTGGCTACAAAAATCATTTTGGGCTTTTCCATGCTGGCAGTGCTTCTCTGTGCTGCCTGTACGGGTATCGGTTACGTTCAGTACCGGTCCTACATTCAGGAGCAGTACAATAACCGGGCTTATGAAATCGCGGAGGTGTTTCAGGACTATTGTTCCGTGGAAACGCTGGCCGGATATCTGAAGCTGGCCAGAAGCTACAAGGAGGGAAACGCCACCATGGAGGATATCCAGGAGGTGGTGCAGTCAGAAGAATATCAGGAGCTTCTTTCCCAGCTGAATCTGCTGCGGGAAAATGTCAATGCCAATGATATCTACGTGGGCTGGCTGGATATTGATGAGCTTTACGCGTATGACGGAAGCACGGAAGGATGGACGCCGTTAATTTATGTATTTGACAGCTATATTGATCCGGAGCTGGTCTATTCCTTTGGAGATATGAGCGCCATTAACCCCAAATATCTGGAGGAGTCTGCGGCCATTACCGAGACCGGGGAACGTTCCGACAGCTATTTTATCTCTGAAAGCGCTTACGGATATAATACCTCCGCCATTCTTCCCATCATCTATGAGGGAGAGGTGGTGGGATCTGTCGGTGTGGAGATTCCCATGTCCACGCTTCAGAGCGCTACCAGAGATTATGTGATCCATTCTGTCCTCGGCGTGGCGCTGGTAACCGCAATCTGTATTGCCATTTACCTGAACTATCTGTATCGTTCCATGATTGCGCCCATCAACCTGATCTCTGGCGAGGCCAGCCGGTTTGTGCAGGAGGGAAACCAGATTTCTCAGAAGCTGGAAACGGTACATACCAACGACGAAATCCAGACCTTAAGCGAGACGCTTTTGAAGATGGAGATCGACATCAACCACTATATTGATAATCTGACGAAGGTGACGGCGGAAAAAGAGAGGATCGGCGCCGAACTGAATGTGGCGACCCAGATCCAGACAGATATGCTTCCCAGTATTTTCCCCGCTTTCCCTGACCGGAGCGAGTTTGATATTTTCGCCACCATGAACCCGGCCAGGGAGGTGGGCGGTGATTTCTATGATTTCTTCCTTGTGGATGAGGATCATCTGGCGTTAGTGATCGCCGATGTGTCCGGCAAGGGAATTCCGGCCGCCCTGTTCATGGTAATTGCCAAAACCCTGATTAAAAATCAGGCCCAGATGGGGCATACGCCCAAAGAGGTGATGGAGGCGGTCAATAATCAGCTCTGTGAAAATAATGAGGCGGATATGTTTGTGACTGTCTGGTTGGGAATGCTGGAAATCTCCAGCGGAAAGCTGACCGCTGTCAACGCCGGTCATGAGTATCCCATGCTGAAGCGCAGTCAAAAGGGCTTTGAGCTTCTGCATGATGATCATGGATTTGTGATGGGCGTTATGGAAGACATGCCCCATGAGTCCTATGAAATTCAGCTTTATCCGGGGGACAGTGTTTTTGTCTATACGGATGGAGTGCCGGACGCCGCCGACAGGGATGAAAATCAGTTTGGCAGGGAACGCACCCTTGAGGTGCTGAACGTGGATCCGGATGCTGCTCCGGAAGCGCTTTTGACGCGGGTAAAGAAAAGCATTGATGAGTTTGTGGGTGAGACGGAACAGTTTGATGATATTACAATGCTGTGTCTGAATTATAAAGGGACCAAAGAAAATCAGGCTTCCTGAAAGGAGAGAAATATTTATGGACGTTCAATATATTCGTCTGACGGACAAAACACGGTCATGGTTTCTTCCTCTGCTTCCCGCGGAATTTCAGAATTCCCGTGAAGATGACGGAATTTATACCATCGGCGCGGTCTGTGAAAAAACCGCCTGTGGCGTACTGGTCTTTCAGCTGAGAAACGCGATGGCGGATATCCGCTGGCTTTTGGTAAGCGAGGGCTTTAGGCGCCGCAAAATCGCAACGGGAATGATTGGGTATCTCTGTGCTCACGCCTGGGACAGCGTGACTCCGGTCACCTGCACTTTCCCGGCCCTGGGAAAGAGCGATCCTCTGTATCTTCTGTTTGAAGAGATGGATACCTTTTCTGTCTCTGAAGAAGAAGGATTTACCTATCAGATTCCCTGTGCGAAAGCGGCGCAGAATCCGACGCTCCTTTCCCTTGGCGGCCATGGACGCACCCCCAGGCTCTTTTTGGAGCTTTCGCCGACGCTGAGAAAGAGCTTTTATTATGAGCTTCATGCGCAGGGAATCTATTATCTGGAGGACATCCGGGAGGAGGAGATGGTTCCTTCCCTGTGCCTGTGTACAGTTGATGAGAAGAAAATCACAGCGGCTCTGTTTTTCACCGGAAAAAATGAGAATCTGGAGCTGAGCTTCGCTTATTCTGCTTCCGGCGCGCAAAAAGATCTGATGGAGCTGTTTTCTCAGGCCTGCAGGCGGCTTCCTCAGGAGGGAAATCTGAAGATTTCGGCTGTGAATCCCGCATCTTTAGCTTTAATGGAAAAACTGCTGCCGGAAAAAGAAACCATTGCCGGCTTTTACCGCGCGGTATGGGATATGGAATTGTAAAGGAGGTAACTATGGCACTTTCCGATGATTTGGTACAGATCCAGAGAATGAAGCATGTATATCAGATGGAGCAGCGGTCCCAGGAGCTTGTGCAGCAGCGGCAGCAGATGGAACAGCAGCAACAGATCGAGCAGCAGGCACCGGCGCTTGTCCAGAATATGGAGGTTGACGCACAGATTGAGCAGGCGCCTCCCCAGGCTCAGGAGGTTCAAAACCGGCGCCCTTCCAAAAAGCAAAGGGAACGCCAGAGAGCGGATGAGAGAGCTTTAAGGCAGAAAGAACAGGCGGACGCCATGGAGGCCGGGCTGTTGGAGCAGCGCCGCAGCGTTTCCGAGTCTCTGACCATGACTCCGGAGCAGATTGAAAATGAGAAAGCTCTCAGAAAACAGAGGGAAAAAGCCATCTCTGACAGGGAAAAGGCTGACCTGCTTAAGGAGGGTCTTTCCGAAACGGATAAAAGAAGAATCAAGTATGAGGCACAGCAGGAGAGAGCAGCTCTTGTCGGTGAATATGCCAGAATGCTGCCCGTAAATACGAAGATACGGCGCGATGCCATGAAGGAGAAGGAAAAGGAGGAGCTCAAGGCAAGCGAGCTGAAGAAAGCTTATAAGGTCATGCAGCTTCCCCCGGCGGAACGGGCCAGGGAGGAGGCCACCATCTCCCGCCACGCCAAATATGATATGCTCAAGAAGATCTTCCGCGATGACAATCCTCTTTCCCATGAGGACGCAACATGGACGAACCCTGTCAATGGCCATGTCCTGATCAATGTGGGCCGGGCTCATATGGGGGGCACAAAGCCCATGTATATCTTTGAGGACAGGGAGGAGCCTGTGATAAGTGCTGACGGACAGATTACGGGCTATAAGCAGTATCTGTTCAAGGAAGCGGTGAACTGTATCGGCCGCTATAAACCGGAGGGCGCGCTGGTCACGGAGGCCGCCGCGTCCCTGCAGGACGCTTTATGCGGGCCTTTTTCCATTCCTGCCTTTGCCGCCGAGATCACAGAGGACGGCAAGACCCGCGTTCTGGGCTCCTTTCAGGAAAAAATTGACCTGATGAATGAGGCGGAGAGAGTAGATCTGTTTGCCTGGCAGGCAGATCCTCAGAATAATCTGACTGAGCAGATTAAAAATGAAATTCTCAGGGAACATACGCTGGACTGGCTGCTGTGCAACTTCGATACCAAGGGAGAGAATTTCCTGCACCGCCCGGACGGCCATCTTTCCTCCTTCGACAAGGAGGCTTCCTTTGGAAAGATCAAGGATACCGGGGCGGAACACATGAGCACGGATTATAAGCCGCATGCCAATGATACACTGTACAACACCGTTTTTGACTTGTACGCGAAAGGTGTGATAGATCTGGATCTGAACGCCAATCTTCCTCAGATTCAAATTGTGGAGAATATGACAGATGAACAGTACATGGCCCGTTTTGATAAGATGCTGGACCACAAATACGGGGCGGCATCCCCACAGAATACCGCCAGGCAGGATGTGGCGGACAGAATTCTGCGAAGAAAACGTGGACTGAGGGCGGAATATCAGAGGTTTTATACGGAGCTGACCGAGAAGCATAATCAGGCCCGGGCAGCAGCCGGCGGACAACAGCCTGCACAGGGTGGTGCCGGCGGACAGGAGGCTGCCCCGGCATAAACCGTTTTCTTCTTCTGCCGTTTTCCGCTTTCTGGTTTCTTCAGTGAAAGGAACTTGAATTCAGAAATGATATATGGTATGATAGGCGAAGTTTGTGGGATTCCTGACGGCAGTCTGTATGGGATCCAGTCTATCTATTGTAGAGGGAGGGAAAATCATGGCACAGCTGTGGGGCGGCAGGTTTACCAAACAGACGGATCAGCTCGTATATGATTTCAATGCCTCAATTGGCTTTGATCAGAAACTTCTGGGTGAGGATATCACAGGGAGCATTGCCCATGTCACCATGCTGGCAAAACAGGGCATTGTGACGCAGGCGGAACGGGACAGCATTATCGAAGGATTAAAATCGATTCTGAAGGATGTGGAAGAGGGAAAGCTTGCTGTTACATCACAGTATGAGGATGTCCACAGCTTCGTGGAGGCCAAACTGACAGAACGGATCGGGGAAGCGGGTAAGAAGCTGCACACCGGGCGCAGCCGCAATGATCAGGTGGCGCTGGATATGAGAATGTATGTCAGAAGCCAGGTAAAGCAAACGGACGCCCTGTTAAAAGCGCTTTTGTGCGTACTATATGAAAAAATGGAGGAAAACCTGGATACTTATATG
>JAJQGR010000282.1 GCA_021200345.1 Lachnospiraceae bacterium
GCTGAAAATGCTGCGTTTCCGGAATACTTTCCCGGCCTTTGGCTTTGAGGCGGTGATGGAGGCGACGCTGGAGGGAGAGAATGGAAATCTTCTCATCATTGGCTGGGAAAACCGGGGCTGCAGGGCGGTGCTTGAGGCGGATCTTTTGGGCGTTTCTTTCCGGATCAGTGCCTTTGACGATGCGGGAGAGAGGATTGTGATGGAGAATCGACCGGGGACAAAGTAAGCTGGTATGGCAGGATATTACATAATAAATGAGTGAACGGCTTCCGGGCGTATCGGGAGCCGTTTTCCTATTTTCCGGGGACTCGGCAATTCCAGACTTCCCCTGATCTTTGTGGCGATCGCCTGTGTGGTAAATATCATCGGCGACCTGCTGTTCGTGGCAGTGCTGGACATGAATGCGGCGGGAGCTGCTCTGGCTACCGTTATGGCTCAGGCGGTCAGCGTTATTCTTTCCCTTGTGATATTGAAAAAACAGGATCTGCCGTTTACGGTCAGGTACTTCAGGGGTGATCTGCTGGCAGGCATTTTCTCCTCAGACGCCGCGGTGGTGGAGCAGGCAGCCCTGTACCTGAAGGGCTTTGCCCCGGAAGCGGTGGCCACCGCCATTCTGTTTTCACTGATTGGTTACTTTAACGGTCACGGACAGACGCTGTTTGTGATGATTCAGGGTCTGGGACAGACCTTCGTGGTCCGTCTGCCCATGTCCTATATCATGAGCAGCCGCCCCAATGCCAGCCTTACAGGGATTGGGCTTGCGGCTCCCTGCGCCAGTGCCTTTGGAATTTTACTGAATGTGATTTATTTTGGAATATACTCAAAGAGGATGAAGAAGGAAAGAATGGTGGGATGAAGATAAAGCTGCAACAGGTTTAAGGTCGCAATTTGCGGCCTTCTTTTTTGGATAAAATCTGAAATTTTTCTGTGACGAATCGGCTTTCTCGTGCCTATATAAGGTAGAGCACCCTTTATGGATCAGGTGATGAAACACAAAAATATTTAATCACTTAGATAATTTGTACTTAAATAATCTGATACATTGTGATAATGTATAAAAATGTTCCGGATATGGGGTGCTCAGAAAGGAATGAGCGCTATGGGACAGCATGGAGAATGAAAAAGAACCGAAGAAAAAGTAAATTCATTCATCGTTTCCGAGACGCAGTGCGCAAGACCAGTGTGATGACAGACGACCAATGTGCTTATGTGATCATTGGTATTGAGGCACAGACGAAAACTCACTATGCCATGGCAGTACGGAATATCATTTATGACGGTCTGCAGTATGCGCAGCAAGTGGATGATCTGCAGGTTGGACACAGGATCAATGGCGATGTGGAAAGCTCTGAGGAATTCTTGTCCGGAATGCACAGAGAGGACAGGCTGATACCTGTTATTACCATCTGCCTGTATTTCGGAACAGAACCCTGGGACGGGGCGCTGAGCCTGATGGAGCTTTTTGATCTGCCGGACGAACGACTGCTGCCTTATATTCAGGACTACGAGGTATTTCTGATGGAACCCTCCAGGATGAGTGATGAAGATTTTGGCAAATTCTCCACTAATCTGGGACAGGTGCTGAAATTCATGAAAGTCGCCCAGGACAAGAAAAAGCTGGCGGAGCTGGTGAACAGTGATGATGCATTCAAAAAGCTGGACAGGAAGGCGGCACAGGTCATCAGAGACTATGCAAAGGTAGAGATTAATATTGAACCGGAACAAGAGGAGGTAAATATGTGCAAAGGCTGGTATGACGCCATAGAAGACGCGAGAAAAGAGGAACGGGAAGCGGCGCAGGAGCGGGAGGAAGAATTGAGAGCTGCGGCAAACACCATGGCGATTTACTCTGTTGTCGAGGCGTACAAAGATATTAAAATGCCTTCAGAAGATATTCGGAGTTGGATCATGAAAAAGTATGATCTGACCGAAACGGATGCTGACAGATATCTGGCTTTTGCCAGCGCATAAGTCTGTCATTTTTCAAAGAAGTTGTATACCATATCTGATGAGAGAGGTGTACGTTTCAGGATCGTACTGGGGAGTCATTATGTGACTCTCCGTTTTTTTGTGATGGCAGAATACAGAATCATGTGTTATTATGATTGATAACGTAAGGGATCACTGATGCAGCCAGTCGCCATACTCATTGGAGTATCGTTCAGAAAAAGGAGGATGATCTATGTTAGTACCAGGAGCAAAAGCGCCGGAATTTTCTCTTCCGGACCAGAACGGAACCATTCACACACTGAGGGAATTCAGAGGCAGGAGGGTGATTCTGTATTTTTACCCCAAAGATAATACGCCCGGCTGCACAAAACAGGCCTGCGGCTTTGGGGAGCGCTATCCTCAGTTTGAGAATCTGAACGCAGTTGTCGTGGGAGTGAGCAGGGACAGCGTAAAATCACACAAAAATTTTGAGACGAAGTATGGCCTCCCGTTTATTCTGCTCTCGGACACTGAGCGGACTTGCATTGAGGCTTACGATGTGTGGAAGGAAAAAAAGAATTGCGGAAAGGTCAGCATGGGAGTGGTGCGTACCACCTATCTGATTGATGAAGAGGGAGTGATTATTTACGCCTCGGATAAGGTGAAGGCAGACCAGAATCCGGAGGAAATGCTGGAACTGCTGAAGAACCAGTGTTAAAAAATCAGTGCTGAAGAACCGGCGCTGAAGAATCTGTGGGAGCCATTGAAAAAGGAGAGAACAGAAAGGCGCACACCATGAATTATTGTAATATCAAAAAAACTGACATCGCCGACGGCCCAGGCGTTCGGGTCACCCTTTTTGTGTCCGGCTGCACTCATCACTGCAGGGGCTGCTTTCAGCCGGAAACCTGGGATTTTGATTACGGGGATCCTTTCACGGAGGAAACAAAGCGGGCGCTTCTGGAGGCTCTTTCTCCGGATTATATCGCAGGTCTGAGTCTGCTGGGCGGCGAGCCCTTTGAGCCGGACAATCAGCGGGCGCTCCTGCCAATTCTGCGGCAGGTCCGCAAAAGTTTTCCGGATAAGACTATCTGGGCCTACAGCGGGTATGAGCTGGAGGAGCTGGCCGGTTGGGCGCCGGGACTTGGCCGGGCGCGGTGCGAGGCAACGGATGAGATGCTTTCCCTCATCGACGTGCTGGTGGACGGGGAATTTATGCAGGAAAAGAAAAATATCACCCTGCTGTTCCGGGGCTCTGAGAATCAGAGGCTGATTGATGTGAAAACATCCATGGCGCGGGGAAGCGTGGTGCTGTGGGGAGAGTGAAGCTCTGACGAGATGTGCAGAGAAAGGTTTAAAAAGAAAGGTTCAGCCTGTCAGAAAGGGAATAAAATGATGCGCATCTCGGTGATTTCAGACACACATGACGTGCTGAGGGAGGAGGTCCTGGCACAAATCCGCATGTCGGATGCGGTGATTCATGCCGGTGACGTCAGCAGTCCGGAAATTGTGGAGCAACTCAGGGAAAATCTGCGAAAAGACGCCGCTCTGTATCTGGTACGGGGAAACGCGGACGGGGGCTGGGCCAGGAGGATTCCGGAGACACTGGAGATTGCGATGGAGCAGGTCCGTATTTTTGTGGTACATGACAGAAAAAAGGCGGTGATTCCCAGGCATTGCGACATCGTTATTTCCGGGCATACACATCAGTTTCAGGAAGAGACGGCAGACGGTCGGCTATGGTTAAATCCAGGCGGCTGTGGACGCCGGCGGTTTTTCCTGGAACTGACTATGGCTGTCCTGTATGTAGAGGGGCGAACCTGGCGGGTGGAGAAAATTCTCATAGACCCGTCAAAGCGGGACACAGGAAATGCAATGGACAAGGACAGCCGCAGAGCCGCAGCCAATCCGTTGGAACTGTCTTCCGGAGAACTGCTTTGCATAATAGAGAAAATCCTCCATGGAATGAAACGGGAAAGGACCATTGAGCAGATCGCTGGAGAACTGAATCTGGAATCTTCTTTTGTTGAGGAAATCTGCCGGATTTACGTCACTCATCCCGGGGTCACCGCCAACGGCATTCTGGACAAGCTGGAGGTAAACAGGCATACCGGAGTGAAAGGAAAATAACACAGGAGTATTGAACACATGGACTTGATAAAATTACTTGCACAGGAACTGGAAATCCGCCCGGCCCAGGCCGAGGCCGCAGTCAAACTGATAGATGAGGGCAACACCATTCCCTTCATTGCTAGGTACCGTAAGGAAGCCACAGGCTCTTTAAATGACGAGGTGCTGCGTAAACTGTTGGAGAGACTGAATTATCTTCGCAATCTGGAGGAAAAAAAGCAGCAGGTGCTCTCCACCATTGAGGAGCAGGGAAAGCTGACAATGGAGCTTCGAAAGCAGATTGAGGAAGCCCAGACCCTGGTGATGGTGGAGGATCTGTATCGGCCTTATCGGCCAAAGCGCCGCACCCGGGCCACCATTGCGAAGGAGAAAGGGCTGGAGCCTCTGGCCAATGTGATTTGGCTGCAGATGACGGATCGCCCACTGGAGAAAGAGGCAAAAGAGTATCTTTCGCAGGAAAAGGAAGTACATACTGCGGAGGAGGCCATCGCGGGAGCCTGTGATATTCTGGCGGAAAGGATTTCCGACGAGGCGGATTACCGTACCCGGATCCGGGAAATGACCATGCGCGAAGGGCTGCTGGTCAGTGAGGCAAAGGATGATAAGGCACAGTCTGTCTATGAGATGTACTACCATTTCACAGAGCCGCTGTCCAAAATCGCCGGGCATCGGGTATTGGCTCTGAACCGGGGAGAGAAGGAGAAGCTGCTGAATGTGAAAATTGAGGCTCCCCAGGAGAAGATTTTGCGGTATCTGGAGCGCAGAGTCATCGTCCGGGAAAATCCCAATACTACGCCGGTACTGAAAGAGACGGTTCTGGATGCGTATCAGCGCCTGATTGAACCGGCGATCGAGAGAGAAATCAGGAGTGACCTGACCCAAAAAGCGGAGGACGGCGCCATCGCTGTCTTTGGCAAAAATTTAGAGCAGCTTCTGATGCAGCCGCCCATTGCCGGGCAGGTGGTCTTAGGCTGGGACCCGGCCTTCCGCACGGGCTGTAAGCTGGCGGTGGTGGACGCCACTGGCAAGGTGTTGGACACGACTGTGATTTATCCCACCGCTCCCACCAATGAGACCAAAATCCGGGCGGCAAAGGACACGGTGAAAAAGCTGATACAAAAATACGGCATCACTCTGATTTCCGTGGGAAACGGTACCGCCAGCCGGGAGTCAGAGCAGATCATTGTGGAAATTCTGAAAGAAATTCCGCAAAAGGTTTCCTATGTGATTACCAATGAGGCGGGAGCCTCCGTGTACTCCGCCAGTAAGCTGGCCACGGAGGAATTCCCCAATTTTGATGTGGGACAGCGAAGCGCCGCCTCCATTGCCCGAAGGGTGCAGGACCCTCTGGCGGAGCTTGTGAAAATCGATCCCAAATCCATAGGTGTTGGTCAGTACCAGCATGACATGAACCAGAAAAAGCTGGGGGAAGCTCTGGATGGCGTGGTGGAGGACTGCGTCAACCGGGTGGGCGTGGATCTGAATACGGCTTCTGTCCCCCTGATGGAGCATATTTCCGGGATCACAAAGACCATTGCCCAAAACATTGTGGCCTATCGGGAGGAAAACGGACGCTTCCAAAACCGAAGAGAGCTGTTAAAGGTGCCAAAGCTTGGACCTAAGGCTTATGAGCAGTGCGCGGGGTTCATGCGCATTACAGGCGGCACAGAGCCTTTGGATTCCACCAGCATTCATCCGGAGAGCTATGAGGCAGCAGAGAAATTATTACAATCTCTGGGCATGACGAAAGAGATTCTTGCCGTTAGGGGAGGAAAGCAGATTCAGATAAAGGATTATCCTAAAATTGCGGCACAAATCGATATCGGCGAGCCTACCCTGCGGGACATGGTGAAGGAATTCAACCGTCCGGGCAGGGATCCCAGAGAGGAGATGCCAAAGCCCATTCTGCGTACTGACGTGCTGGAGATGAAAGATTTGCAGGAGGGGATGATTCTCAAGGGAACAGTTCGCAATGTGATTGATTTCGGCGCCTTTGTGGATATCGGCGTCCATCAGGACGGCCTGGTGCATATTTCCCAGCTGACGGACAAAAAGTTTGTGAAGCATCCGCTGGAGGTAGTGAGCGTGGGGGACATTGTGGATGTGAAGGTGCTCAGCGTGGATTTGCAGAAAAAAAGAATCAGCCTGACCATGAGGATTTAATACGCAGTTTCAGGAGAAAAGAAAACGTCAAATTTTGATTTCAAAAAACAGAAAACAGGAAAGAGAGGTACATTTTTATGGCACTTATGGAAGTCAATTTTGTATCGAAAACATTATTCAGAGCAGTGACCTTTAAGGCAAGCCTGCCGGTGGATAAGATGACGTTTGGAGCGGAGATAGCAAAGACCCCGGAAAAATTCAAAACCCTTTATCTTCTTCACGGCCTTTTAGGCAATCAGGAGGACTGGGTTTCCGGCACCAGGATACAGCGCTGGGCGGAGGAAAAAGATCTGGCGGTGATCATGCCCGCGGGGGAAAATGAATTTTATGTAGATCAGCCCGGCTTTGGCAGAAAGTACGGTTCCTTTGTAGGAGAAGAGCTGGTGGAAATGACCAGGAAAATGTTTCCCCTGTCTGACAAAAGGGAGGATACCTTTATCGGCGGCCTTTCCATGGGCGGCTTTGGGGCACTGAGGAACGGCCTGAAATATGCGGACACTTTCAGCCACATTATCTCCCTGTCCGGCGCGCTGCATATACTGGAGGATCCGCAGCAGAAGAGCGCCGGCGGCCTGGGAATAGAGGAGGGCTGCTTTGGAAATCTTGTGGAGGCCGCAAAAAGCGACAAAAATCCAAGATATCTGGTGGAGAAGATGAAACAGGAGGGCAGGACGGATCTGCCGCGGATTTTCTTAAGCTGCGGAACGAAGGACAGCCTGCTGAAGGTCAATCAGGTGTATCGGGACTTCCTGACGGAGAGCGGCTTTGACGTCACTTATTCGGAGGAGACCGGAGGCCACGAGTGGGATTTCTGGGACAGAAAGATCAAAGAGGCGCTGGACTGGCTGCCCCTGACGGGAAAGACCCAGGGGATTAACAGCGGAAATGTGGGGGTGTAAGTACCACTATTCTATACAATATCATTTGGAATAGAAAATTGCGGCATTGCATGACCTCAAAGTTTATGATACAATCGTTCCAGTTAAGAGGCGTCGCGATGAATCAGGTGAATTATCAGAAAGAGATGGAAAAGATCATAGAGGATCTTGACAGGAAAGTGAAAGAAGGCGCGGACGTACCACGCCTTTTTCTGCATGGCTGCTGCGCACCCTGTTCTTCGGCGGTATTAGAGCGCCTGCGGGAGCATTTTCAGATCACGGTCTTTTATTTTAATCCCAATATTTCTTCCGCGGAGGAGTATCAGAAGAGATTAAAGGAGGAAATCCGTCTGATTGGTTGCCTGAATGAAAAAAAGGATGGCGCTTATCCCGTAGACTATATTGCCGGGGATTATGACCCACAGCGGTTTTATCAGGCGGCGCGGGGGCTGGAGCGGGAGCCGGAGGGCGGAGCCCGCTGTCGGAAGTGCTTTGAGCTGCGGCTGGGGGAGAGCGCGGCAAGGGCGGAGGCGCTTGGGTATGACTATGTGACTACCACTCTGACTATCAGCCCGTTGAAGAACGCGGCGCTGCTCAATGAAATCGGAAATGAATTCTGTGAAGACAAAAACGTGAAATGGCTGCCTTCTGATTTTAAGAAAAAGGACGGCTACAAGCGCAGTATTGAGCTGTCAAAAGAGTATGATTTGTACCGGCAGAATTACTGCGGCTGTGTGTTTTCACAGCAGAGGGAGGAATAGTTTATTTATGAAAAAATTACTGGATCTGATTTCAGAGGAGGTTTCTCAGGCGTTTGCGGACGCGGGGTATGACGCTGCGTTAGGCAAGGTGACTGTGTCTAACCGCCCGGATTTATGTGAATATCAGTGCAACGGTGCCATGGCGGGGGCGAAGCGGTATCACTGCGCTCCCATTCAGATCGCGGAGGCGGTGGCAGCACAGCTGAACGGCAACTCTGTGTTCGGCGAAGTAAACGCTGTAAAGCCGGGCTTTCTGAACCTGAAGGTGAGTCCCGCTTTTGCGGCGGAGTATATGAATCAGATGGCGTCGTCGGACAAATTCGGAGTGGAGACGCCGGATGCCCCTCACATGATTATCCTGGATTACGGCGGAGCCAATGCGGCCAAGCCGCTCCATGTGGGCCATCTGCGCAGCGCCATCATCGGCGAGAGCGTGAAGCGAATCTGCCGTTACGCGGGACATACCGTGATTGGGGATGTGCATCTGGGGGACTGGGGTCTGCAGATGGGCCTGATTATCACGGAATTACAGGAACGCAAGCCGGAGCTGCCTTATTTTGACGACAGCTATACAGGCGAATATCCGGCCGAGGCGCCTTTCACCATCTCTGAGCTGGAGGAGATCTATCCCACCGCCAGCAAAAAGTCCAAGGACACAGAGCGTCATGAGAATGAGACAGAGGAAGCTTATCAGGCACGGGCCCGGGCCGCGGCGGAATATAAGGCCAGAGCTCTGGCGGCCACGGCGGACTTACAGAAGGGCAGACGGGGCTATCGGGCGCTGTGGCGTCATATCATGAATGTGTCCGTGGCGGATTTAAAGAAAAATTATGACAGCCTGAATGTTTCCTTTGATCTGTGGAAGGGGGAGTCCGATGTGCAGGACATGATCCCCGGTCTGGCGCAGAAATTAAAGGACGAGGGCTATGCCTACGAAAGCGATGGGGCACTGGTGGTGGATATCGCCAGAGAGGACGACACAAAAGAGATGCCGCCCTGCATGATTTTAAAGAGCGACGGCGCGGCTCTGTACACCACCACCGATATTGCCACGATTGTGGAGAGAGTAAAGGATTACCATCCGGACGAGATCATTTATTTCGCGGACAAGCGTCAGGACCTGCACTTTGAGCAGGTGTTCCGCTGCGTGAAAAAGACCGGCCTGGCGCCGGAAGAGACGAAACTGCAGTTCATCGGTTTCGGCACCATGAACGGCAGGGACGGCAAGCCATTCAAAACCCGTGACGGAGGTGTGCTGCGCCTGGAGGCTCTGGTAGCAGAGGTCAATGAGGAAATGTATCAGAAGATCATTACCGGCAGGGAGGTCAGTGAGGAGAAGGCCCGTGAGATTGCCCAAACGGTCAGTCTTGCGGCCATCAAGTACGGTGATCTGTCCAATCAGGCCGGCAAGGATTATATTTTTGACATTGATCGTTTTACTTCTTTTGAGGGAGATACCGGTCCCTATATTTTGTACACCATCGTCCGTATCAAGTCCATTCTGCGCAAATATCAGGAAAAGGGCGGTCTTTTGACGAACCTGTCCGTTCTGCCCGCGGAGAATGAGGCCCAGAAGGCGCTGATGCTGGAGACGGCGAAATTTAATGCCGCCATGGAGAGCGCCTGTGAGGAGAAAGCGCCTCACAGAATTTGCGCCTATATTTATGATCTGTGCAATGCCTTTAACCATTTCTACCACGAGACCAAAATTCTGACCGAGGAGGATGAGGAAAAGCAGAAAGGGCATATCGCTCTGCTGCTGCTGGTGAAAGGTGTGCTGGAGGCTTCCATTGATGTGCTGGGATTTGAGGCACCCGAAGAAATGTGAAGCACGAAGAAATCCGTAGTGCTTTTAATTTATAAGAGAGTATTGGAGGGTTACACCATGAGAAATCTGATGATTGAGAAGTATCTGGACGAGCTCATCGAGCGGTCCACCCTGGATGTCCCGGCCTGGAACATTGAGAAGGCTAAGGCCGGCGCTACCAAGAGCGGCTGGAATTATATTGACGGCTGCATGATTCTGGCGATGCTGGAAACATACGCCACCACCGGAGAGCAGAAGTATCTGGACTTCGCGGACGCTTTCATTGACCACAGGGTTCAGGAGGACGGCAGCATCGACGGGTACAATCCGGAGGAGTACAATATCGACAATGTGAACGCCGGCAAAACCCTGTTCGCCCTGTACGATATTAACGGCAAGGAAAAATACCGCAAGGCCATCGATCTGATTTACAGCCAGATTCAGCATCAGCCCCGTACTGAAGAGGGCAATTTCTGGCACAAAAAGATTTACCCCAACCAGGTCTGGCTGGACGGAATGTATATGGGCCAGCCTTTCTATATGGAGTATGAGACCCGCTTCAATGATAAGAAAAACTATGACGATATTTTCCATCAGTTCTCCAACGTGGTGAAGCATGTCAGAGATCCGAAGACCGGTTTGTATTACCATGCCTATGACGCCTCTAAAACCGCTTTCTGGTGCGATAAGGAGACGGGCTTAAGCCAGAATTACTGGCTTCGTGCCCTGGGATGGTTTTCCATGGCGTTATTGGATACGCTGACCAAGTGCGACAGGGAGGCAGCTCCGGAGAAATACGACGAGCTGAAGGCTGTTTTTGTAGATTACATGGATTCCATGCTGAAATATCAGGATGAAAGCGGTATGTGGTATCAGCTGCCCGCCAGAGGCGGCGAGCCGGGAAATTATCTGGAAACCTCCGGCAGCGCCATTATGGCATACAGCCTGCTGAAAGCCGTTCGCCTGGGCTTTTTGCCTGAGAGCTACAGAGAGCCGGCCATGAAGGACTTTAACGCCATCTGCGACAAATATCTGTCCGTCAACGAAGCCGGGGAACTGCATCTGGGCGGGATCTGCCTGGTAGCCGGTCTTGGCCCGGAGAATAACCGTCGCCGGGACGGTTCCTATGAGTATTATATGTCCGAGCCAATCGTGGCAGACGACGCCAAGGGCGTGGGACCGTTTTTGCTGGCCTACACGGAGATGCGCAGGCTGGGGGAGTAAAAATTGAATTTTCCGGCGGGAATGTTCTTCATTACGATAGCACCTCACTTCAGCGGAGGTGCTATTTCTTTTGCTCCTGTTCAATTTGCTTAATACCTTTTGAAGGGGTGGGTAGGTTTTCCGGCATGGTTCCACCCAGTTCCCTGATGGTTTGCCGCACCTTTTTGCCAACCTCGTAATGCATTTGATTGGCGGCTTCTTTTCCGGTGATGTATTCTTTCCTGATTTTTTCATCGGTTTGGGTGGCACGGAAGAGATTTGCTGCCAGCTCGGTACTGCCCATATAATCAAGAATATCCTGGCTTTTTTTCAATCCTTTTCTCTCATGAATTTCTTTGCGGCTCAGACCGCCATACAAGCCCTGGTAACCCCTATTTTGAAAGACAGCATAATCACGGGGAGTATCAACACCTGCCATTTTCGCGGCCTCTGCCAGGGATTTGTTGTGAACCTTCATTTCATTCCGGATTGCCAGCCTTTTTAAATCTTCATCAAGACTGTCATAATTTTCGATTAATTCCTGCTGGCGGGTTTTGACTGCAAAATAAGTTTGCCCCAGTGCGATCACCCTCTTTCTGGGATCAGCGTTTTGGACAATAAGATAGCAGGCATAGCGTGAAAGCTCGTAATCTTCAATTTCTTTTTCAGCATTTTTGGGCATAGGTATCGTTTTGTTGATCTCAACAAAATGATCACTTACCGCATTTGCACTATTTGCGCAAGAAGCTTTCGCACGATCAATTACTTTTTTGAAATTTCGCCATTCTGTGTATTCAAGTGCAGTTTGAAGCTCCCGGGCGAACCAAAATTCTTCGCCATAATCATTTATGTAGCGGATAGATTCAAAAAGTGTTTCGGTGTAACTGTTCTGTTCATCTTCCGTAAGGGCTTTTGCCAGCAGTTTGTCATAAATATTGTTTGAATCGTCTTCTATTTTTTTCATGTATTCAGTGTTCCTTTCTGTGAAAATATAGTAATATTCGACAAGGTGCAAGAGCATCAGAAAACAAAAAATGAACTTCGATTTCCCTTAAATAATAGTAAACGAATTTATGTTGCTTACTTAAGGTAAATCGAAGCTCATTAACTCAAACTTCCCACACCATTTGGTGTGATGAACCTTGAAAACTCAATACTTTA
>JAJQGR010000098.1:0-876 GCA_021200345.1 Lachnospiraceae bacterium
CTGTGGCTGTTCCAGGCCGCTTTTGGCAAGGACACTGACCACCTCACGCTTGTTAAGAGACAGCGGCAGTGGGTCTTCTTTATGCTCCTCCATCATATCACAGAGGGTATCATGGATATTTTTGACAGTTTCCAGCCTGGCCTCTTCCCCAAGCGTCTCCTGCAGCATGGAATGAAAGGCTTCTCTCTGTACGCCTGCAGTGATGGGCATGGTGCAGCCCAGCATATCAAAGACAAAATCCTCAAAAACGTTTTCAGAATTTTTGCTGAAATAAAGAGAGCTGTGCAGATCGGTGCTGCGGTCCGTGAAGGCCGGAAAGAAAAAGGCGTGGGCAGGCACATCCACTACCCAGTCGCAGATTCGGTCCATAAAAAGATTCTCCGCGGGAGCGTAGGTCAGACCGGGCTTTGAGAGTACCACAGGGCACAGACAGCAGGCGATGTAATGGTACACTTCCTCAGAAGCGTCCTCCATTTCCATTCGATCGCTGCCCCGGCCGGGCACGTCATAATTGCAGTCCGCCAACAGGATCAGATAATTCTGAGTGTAGGGATAATTTTCGATGATTTTATCATAGAATTTTTCCAGAAGCTCCTCATCCTGTAAATGGCTGTCACGCAGATCAAGAAGAAATTTCTGGGCTCCGTCCTGAAATTCGCTCTCCAGAGGAAAGTCCAGGGAAAACATGTTTTTGCCCAGTGTGCCGGACAGCCCCTTTTTGAAAAGCTGAAGATAGCGTTCCGCCTCCGCCTCGGGCAGAGTGCCGAAAGACTGATTTGTCTGAGAAATTTTATTTTTCTCACCGCCAACATAACAGGTGCAGATCCGGGAAACGGCGCAGCCCTTCCCGGTAAAATGTTTTTTGATTTCACTGAT
>JAJQGR010000098.1:886-12009 GCA_021200345.1 Lachnospiraceae bacterium
ACATAATTTTCAAAATCTCTCAAGAAAAATCGAAGAATGGCGATTGAAAATGTACCTGTTTTATAGTAAAATTCCTTTGTACGTATTTTGTATATTCAAATATAGGGAGGATTTGCAATATGATGAATATTCCGAAGGTAAAGCTTGGCATTGTGGCAGTCAGCCGGGATTGCTTTCCTATGTCGCTGTCGGAAAGACGTCGCAAAGCGGTAGTAGAGAGCTATCGGGCGCAGTACGGTGACATCTATGAATGCCCGGTGTGCATCGAGAATGAGCTTCACATGAGAAAAGCATTGGCGGATATCCAGGCCGCGGGCGTTAACGCGCTGGTGCTGTATCTGGGTAATTTCGGGCCGGAGTCCAGTGAGACACTGCTGATCAAGGAGTTTGCCGGTCCGGCCATGGTAGTTGCCGCGGCGGAGGAGACCGGGGAAGATCTGATTGACGGAAGAGGCGACGCTTACTGCGGGATGCTGAACTTCAGTTACAACTTAAAGCTTCGCAATTTAAAAGCCTACATACCTGAGTATCCGGTGGGAACCGCCGATGAGTGCGCGCAGATGATTTCCGAGTTTGAGCCCATCGCCAGAGCAATCATCGGACTGAATCATTTAAAGATCATTACCTTCGGCCCCCGTCCTCAGGATTTTCTGGCCTGCAATGCTCCCATCAAACAACTGTACAACGTGGGTGCGGAAATTCAGGAGAATTCCGAGCTGGATTTGTTTGAAGCTTTCCATAAACACGCGGGTGATTCCAGAATTCCCCAGGTGGCTGCGGATATGGCCAAGGAGCTTGGCAGCGGGAACCGGATTCCGGATGTGTTGGAGAAACTGGCACAGTATGAGCTGACCCTGCTTGACTGGGTGGAGGCCAATAAGGGAAGCCGTGATTGTGTAGCCATCGCCGGCAAATGCTGGCCCGCGTTTCAGACACAGTTTCATTTTGTACCCTGCTATGTGAACAGCCGTCTGACCGGAAGAGGCATCCCGGTATCCTGTGAGGTGGATATCTACGGAGCGCTGAGCGAGTTTATCGGTACCGTCGTCAGTCAGGACGCGGTTACTCTCCTTGACATCAACAATTCTGTGCCGTCTGACCTTTATAAGAGCGACATTGAGGGGAAGTATCCATACACCATCAGGGATACTTTCATGGGCTTTCACTGCGGCAACACGCCGTCCTGCAAACTTTCCTCCTGCAATATGAATTTCCAGCGTATCATGGCCAGATCCCTGGGCAAGGATGTGGCGAAGGGCACGCTGGAGGGTGATATCGTTCCCGGCGACATCACATTCTATCGTCTGCAGTCTACCGCGGCCGCGAAGCTTCGCGCTTACATCGCGCAGGGCGAGGTCCTGCCGGTGGCAACCAGATCCTTCGGCGGCATTGGTATTTTTGCCATTCCTGAGATGGGACGTTTTTACCGCCATGTGCTGATTGAGAAGAATTATCCTCATCACGGGGCTGTGGCGTTCGGTCATTATGGCAGAACTCTGTACGAAGTGTTTAAGTACATTGGAGTGGATGTTTCTGAGATTGATTACAATCAGCCCAGGGGGGTCAGATATCCCACGGAAAATCCCTTTGCATAGGAGAGGACCCTTTGGATAAAAATGATTTGTGACTTTGTTTTCAGATATTTTTTGAAAAGAAAGACCTTGAAAAAACACAAAGATGTGTTATCATAGTATGAGCGGCGTTCTGGCTCATGGCTGGTTGGCAGTCATGAGCCAAAATGCGGTTTGGCGCTCTGTATGGACTTGATGATACAGAGCAGCTGAGAAAATTCTGCGGACTGGCCGCTAGTCAGGTCAGGCCCGCGTGAAAGAGGTTCATTCAATGGGAAAAAAAGAAAAGAAAACTTCTGAGGTGACTGAAGAAAAGAAGGTCGTAACCAGATATGACCGTAAAATGGAAGAGAGAAAGAAGGCCGAGGAGAAAGCAAAGCGTGATGAGAAGCGGTTTCGAATTGGAAGCATCATCGTTGCAGTATTGGTGGTGGTCTTTCTTGCCTACAGTGTGATCAGACCCATCGTGGTGCGGTATGCCGCCACACATGACGTCTATATTACGATAGGCGATTATGAGTTCACGCAGCAGGAGCTTGATTTTTACACATATACGGAGTACAGTGAGTGGCTGGACAGCTACGGTACTTATGCGACTCTGTTTGGCCTGGACACCAGCACGGATATCTCTAAGCAGGAGTATACAGATGACATGACCTGGAAAGACTACTTTGAGCTGGAAGCGGCGGATACCCTGGTTCTGTATGTGGCCCTGACAGATGCGGCGAAGGATGCCGGTTTTGAGTACGAGACGGATACCTATTATGATTCCTTTGTGGAGTCTGTTGAGGAAGCGGCACAGGAGAATGATATGACCGTTGCCGCCTATTATAAGGCAGCGTATGGTCAGTACGCCACAGCTGAAGTGATTGAGGAGCAGATCCGTTTCTGCACCTACGCGTCCGGATATTATGATGAGATTTATGCGGGGATTGAAGTGACTGACGCGGAGATTGTGGAGGAGTATCAGGCGGATCCTTCCGCGTATGATTATGTGGATTATCGTGCCTTTGCTCTTTCAGCGGAGTTTGAGGATGACGCGGATGAGGATACCATCGCGGCAGCCATGGAGGAGACAAAAGCACTGGTGGAGGAGTTTGTGGAGCGCCTGAACGCGGGAGAGGATTTCAACGAGCTCTGCCTGGAGTACTGCGATGAGGATTATGTCTCCAATTATGAGGATGATGGCTCTCTGTCGGAGGGACTCCGCTACAGCGAGGTTTCCACAATTTACGCGGACTGGCTTTTTGATGACAGCAGGGAATCCGGGGACGTGGAAATCTTTGAGGATGAGGACAGCCATTATTACGCCGTCGCCATGTTTATGAACCGTTATTATGATACAGAGATCAATGATGAAATCTATGATAACCTGTTTGATGAAAAGCTTAGCGCGTACATGGAAGAACTGATCGCGGATTACAGCTACACTTTCTCCTGATAAAACAGGGAAACGTTTGACAGTTTCCTTTGATAAATAACCACAGCAAACCTGAGATAGATAACCGGTCGCCTGATACTGAAAACATGGAAAACCGAAATGGAATGACCATTGGATTTTCAAAGAGGAGACTGGTTATCTATTCATTTTTCGCCCGGAATGGAGTGTACCTGATGAGATTGCTGAAAGATATCAACTATAAAAAAGCGATCACCAACCGTATTGTGGTGACTGCGATCATGATCGTTCTGGAGTTTGCGCTGCTTATATTTCTGTTCTGGCATGTGCTGAGATATTCCACGGTGATCCTGTTCTTTTTTTATCTTCTGAGCAGTCTGTATGTGATTTATCTGGTCAGCAGCAAATCAGATCCGGCATTTCGCATCGGCTGGATTATTGTGATTCTGGTGCTGCCTCCGGTGGGGAGCCTGTTGTATCTGCTGTGGGGCGATAAAAGACCGGCGAAAAGACTTTCAGCTAAGATCAATGCGCAGGATCAGGAAATATTTCCGCTCCTTGAGACGGATCCTGATGTGATTGAGCACTTGAAAGACTGTGACGAGAGAGAGGCCTCTACCCTTCGATATATTCAGAACATTTCAGATTATCCGATTTATGAAAATACTAGGACAACATACTATTCCAGCGGGGAGGGCATCTATGAAGCCATGCTCTCAGATCTGAGGCAGGCCAGAGAATATATTTTTCTGGAAACCTTTATTTTGCATGAAGGAGAGATGTGGGGCACGATTCTGGAGATTCTGGTAGAGAAGGCGAAAGCCGGTCTGGATATCAGAATCATGTATGATGATATGGGGTCGGTTTCTCTGCTGCCTTTCAATTATTATAAAGACCTGGAAGCTCTGGATCCTCATATCAGATGCGTCTCCTTTAACCGCGTGGTGCCGTTCCTGGCGATGGTCATGAATAACAGGGATCACCGTAAGATTGTGGTGATAGACGGCAAGGTAGGATATACCGGCGGCAATAATATGTCAGATGAGTATATTAACAAAGTGGTTCGCTTTGGGCATTGGAAAGACAGCGGCGTTCGTCTGGAGGGGGCGGCGGTGGACAATCTGACGGCAATGTTTATGGAGTTGTGGAATGCAAGCGGAGGGGAGAAGCTGAAGCCGGCAAAATATCTGAGGTGTGACCATGCTCTCATATCAGAACCGGACGGCTACGTGCTTCCCTACGGAGACAGCCCGTTGAACGATATTCGTGTAGGGGAGGATGCATATCTTGAGATTATCAATTGTGCTACAGACTACCTGTATATTATGACGCCATACCTGATTCCCAGCGCGGAAGTGGGGCACGCTCTGTGCCGGGCAGCCAAACGGGGGGTGGATGTGCGGATAGCCACGCCGGGAATCCCGGATAAAAAGGTGGTATTTCGCCTGACCCGTTCCAATTACCGGAGCCTGATGCAGGCAGGAGTCAAAATTTATGAGTACACACCGGGCTTCCTTCACTGCAAGTCCTTTGTCAGTGACGATAAGACAGCTATTGTGGGAACCATCAATGTGGATTACCGCAGCCTGTATCTGCATTTTGAATGCGGGGTATGGATGTATCGGTGCCGGGCTCTCTTTGATGTAAAAGCGGACACGCTGGATGTGATGGAGAAAGGGCATCTGGTGCAGCCTCAGGAGTTGACGCACACAAGAATGGGAAAGCTGCTGGACGGTCTGCTGAATGTGATGGCTCCGCTGATGTGATTTGGAAAGCGCAAAGTGCAGCATTTCTGTACTCTGGCGCATGATAGAGGAAAGGAAATGAAATGTCAGAAAAATTAACGCAAAAAGATATTGACCGCATTCAGGCGGAAATAGAAGAGCGCAGGCTGGTGGAGCGTCCAAGGCTTCTGGAGGCGGTGAAAGAGGCCAGAGCCCAGGGAGATTTGAGTGAAAATTTTGAGTACACAGCCGCCAAGCGGGAGAAAAACCGCAATGAAAGTCGGATCCGTTACCTGGAAAGAGTGCTGAAAAACGCCAGTATTGTAAAGGATCATGCCAGAGAGGATGAGGTTGGCATTGAAAAGACGGTTCGTGTTATGTTTGAGGATGACGGCAGCGAGGAAGAATATCGTATTGTAACTCCCATTCGCTGCAATTCCTTGGAGAATAAGATCAGCATTGAATCTCCCATTGGCAAGGCTTTGATGGGACATAAAGCGGGGGACAGTGTGGAGGTGGCACTGCCCAATGGCGGGGTCAGTGTTCTGAGAGTCCTGTCCATTGCCAATACTGTGGATGATGGAACGGACAGACTGAGAAGCTATTAATGAATCGCAAAACAGCGTCTTGCGGATGGCAGGCGCTGTTTTGCTGTTTATATTGCTTTTATTTACCTTGAAAGAGCTGTAATTTTTGAAATGAATTACGGTGTCAGCCTGTTGGGACCACGGAATAAGAACATGGCATCCTTGATGCCCAGATCCAATAACAGCATGGTCATGCGGTCCACACCCAGACCAAAGCCTCCGTGAGGCGGGCAGCCGTATTTGAAGAATTCCAGGTAGAATTTGATATCTTCTCCCAGTCCCTTTTCCTCGGCCTGCTTTTTCAGAATTTCATAACGGTGTTCTCTCTGGGCTCCGGTGGTGATTTCCACGCCGCGCCATACCAGATCGTAACCCATGGGGATACCGTTTTCATCTCTCATATGATAGAAAGCCCGCTTTTCAGGGCCAAAACCGGTCACAAACAAAAATTCATGGCCATATTTTTCCTGAACCCATTTGTAGCTGAGCTGCTCAGCTTCGGTGGTCATATCGTTCTTTTCACTTTCGTCTACTACATAGCCGTAATTTTTCTCCAGCTCCTCATAGAGAGTGTGAAGGTCTACAGTGGGGAAAGGAAGAGTAGGCACGATGACCTCTTTGCCAAAGGCTTCTTTGATCTGATCGCCGTATTTTTCCTTTACTTCCTGAAGCATATGGGTCAAAAGCTCCGCTTCCTGATCCATCACATCCTGATAAGAGTTGATATAGCTGAATTCCAGGTCAAAGCCGGTAAACTCGGTGGTGTGGCGGTTGGTATATGATTTCTCTGCACGGAAGACCGGACCCACTTCGAAAATGCGTTCCAGTCCGCTGGCCATGGCCATCTGTTTATAAAACTGCGGGCTCTGAGCCAGATAAGCCGACCGGTCAAAATACTTGACCTCAAACACGTCCGCCCCGCTCTCAGAGGCGGCTCCGATCAGCTTGGGAGTATGAATTTCCACAAAGTTGTGGTCTAACAGGTACTGACGCATGGAATTTACCATCACCGTCTGCACCTGGATCATCAGCTGATTTTCATCTGTGCGCAGATCAATCCAGCGATAGTCAATGCGCTGGTCAATGCTGGAGCGTTCCACTGCTTTTTTCTTTTTGGTGGCCGGAATGGCCTTGCGGGCGATGGGCAGGGCATCAGCGATGGATTCGATCCGAATATCCTCAGGAATGACCTCCGCTCCGCCCATTTTTACGTATTCGTTTGCCATTACGGTACCGGTGACGGAGATAACAGAATCCGGCGTCAGCTGAGCGATTGTGCCGCACAGATCAGGAAGCTTTTCTTTTTCCACGGTAATCTGAATTCTGCCGGTGATATCCTTTAAGACGATAAACGCCATATACTTGCTGTCCCGCAGATTGTCCACAAAGCCCTGCAGCAGCACCTGAGTGCCGGGGGTTTTGACTGCATCCGCAATGTAGGTTCTAGTCATTGTGTTCCCTCCATAGTAAAATTTTCACTATTCCTGATAGTAACTCAAATTAGGAAAAACTGCAACTGGAAATTGAAGACGACTTAACACTATTCGCAGCATCATCCGCAGCTGACCTGCTGAAAGCCTATTTGACTTTTCCTATTCGTTATGATAACCTGACCGTAAATAAAACGCAGGAAGGTTCAATAAAATATGGCTACTTTGACTGTATTTACCCCGGCCTACAACCGGGCAAAGCTGCTGGAACGCTGCTATGAGAGCATGAAACGGCAGACGAACAAGAATTTCATCTGGATGATTATCGATGACGGTTCCGTTGACAATACAAGGGAGCTGGCGGAAGGCTGGGTGGAATCTGAGAAGAATTTTTCGGTAGAATATTACTATAAGGAAAACGGCGGCAAGTACACGGCGTACAATGAGGCAATAGCGCACATTGAGACAGAATTGTGTGTATGCATTGATTCTGACGATTATATGCCGGACGACGCGGTGGAGAAAATATTATCTTTCTGGGACGAAAACGGGTCGGAAGAATATGCGGGAATTGTAGGTCTGGATTATTACGCGGATGGAAGAGGAATTGTGGGTGGAGATCCCCTTCCCGACCAAAAATCCGTGAATTTGATTGATCTGCTGATTGGGAAATACCCGATCCATAACGGAGACCGGACAGATGTAGTACGAACAGATCTGTATAAGCGCTTCGCCCCGATGAAGGTTTTTCCAGGGGAGAAATATTTTGAAACCCATTATCTGCATTTACAAATCAGTCAGACTTATGATTTCCTTGTGATGAATGAGAATCTCAGGTTTGTAGAATATCAGGAGGATGGGCTTAGCTCTAATGTTTTCAAACTATATCGAAACAGTCCCAACTGCTTTGCTGAGACGCGGAAACTCTATCTGAGCTTTCAGGGAACGTCTCTGAAATTCAGGTTTCGCCATTCGATTCATCTTGTGTCCAGTTGTATCCTGGCGGGAAAGTTTTCGAAGGTATTAAGGGAATCTCCGTGCCCGTTCATTACATTCCTGGCCATTCCCTTTGGAGTGTTATTGACACTGTATATTTTGTATAAAACAAAAAATTAAGAAAATCTTAAAACATATCCTGCTGTATTTTAAGAATAATGCGTTTTAATGAAAAAGAAGAGAAAATACGGGGGCGTTTATGGATAAAATTTTGATTTGTGACGATGACAGAGAGATTGTGGAGGCGATCTCCATTTATCTGTCCCAGGAAGGCTTTCAGATTTTGAAAGCATACGATGGGCTGGAGGCACTTGAGATTGCCAGAAAGGAGCCTGTGCGGCTGATACTTCTGGATATTATGATGCCCAGGCTTGACGGCATTCGCGCGGCGGTGAAAATCCGGGAGTTTTCTTCTGTTCCCATTATATTCCTTTCCGCCAAGTCTGAAGATACAGATAAGATTCTGGGCCTGAATATCGGCGCTGACGATTATATTACGAAACCTTTTAATCCGCTGGAGCTGGTGGCAAGAGTGAAAAGCCAGCTCAGACGTTATACCACCCTGGGCAGCCTGCACAAGGAAAATCATTCTGTTTATCAGGTGGGGGACCTGGTGGTGGACGATCAGGCAAGGGAGGTCAGAGTGGATGGAGAGAGCATCAAGCTGACACCCATCGAATACAATATTTTACTGCTGCTGGTCAGAAACGCGGGAAAGGTGTTTTCCATTCGCCAAATTTATGAAAATATCTGGAATGAGGAGGCTGTGGGCGCCGATAATACGGTGGCGGTACATATCAGGCATATCAGGGAAAAGATTGAGATCAATCCCAGAGAACCGAAATATTTAAAGGTAGTCTGGGGTGTGGGCTATAAGATTGAGAAACTGTAGGAGGGAAAAGCTTCCGGTGAAAAAAAGAACCTCAAAACAGGTAAAAAGAAAGCCTTTTCTGTCGTCGGGAAAGCGTATGCTTTTGGCAGTCAGCCAGCAGATCTGCGGAGTGCTGGCGCTTTTGTGCGCCGTGGTCGTGATCACGAACTGCACTGTTTACGTGCAGACGAACCTTTCCTCCGAGGAAAAGACGGTGATTGTTTTTAATCCTTTTGAGGAGAAAAAAGAGGTCATGATCCAGTACAGCGGAAGTGTGGCGGAGGAGGGACTTCAGAATGTGCTGGAGTTTGTGGCTATCCGCACCCAGATGGAGGAAAACGGCCTCTATTCCGCCAGTAAAGAGATTTCCATTACAGATTATTATAACCGCCGCACAGTAAGAAGTGAGTACGAGTTCCCGGAGGCTGTATACAGGCTGGAGGACCTGCTGCGCTGGTATCAGTACGGCGGGCTGGAATACACACAGAATTCTCTGTATTTTATGGAGGATGGCAGTGTGATCGCCGATCGGGAGAGAAAAACCGCTGACAGCGGGGAGGAGACAACGGTAGTATATGAGACAGAGGAGGGTGCTCTGGCAAAACAGGATTCAGATTTGACAGAAGAGCTGCCCCGGTCTCAGGATACCATGACGATGACCATGGAAGAGCGCGAAGAGACAGCGCCGCAGGAGGAATCATTTATATCCGGCGGGGAAGAGGTGAAGCCCCCTCTTTCGACCGTGGAGGAAATGGAAGAGCAGAAGCTTACAGCTGTAAGCAGCACTGACAGAATGGTATACAACACTTTCCTGACGGTGGATGGGAAAACACTGGAGGAAATTGCCGGTTCCGCGGATGAATACTGGGAACTGATCCGGCAGCTGGAAAGCTGCATGGAGGATTTAAGCTACAATTATGCGTTGTATCTGGAATATCAGGAGACACTGGGCAGTGACAGCACCATCCAGTATTATGTGCAGACGAATGATGAGGAAGGCACCTGCTTTACCAACCTGAACTTTACCTGGCAGGAGAGCGGCCTGACCGCAAATTCCTATTTCCAGAGCAGGGAGGCGTGGATTTGCTATACTCACTCCGGTACCCGCATCAGCGATATGCTGGCAGAATACGGCATTCGTCCGAGCATGGTGGTTTCTCTTCTGAAAAAATATCCTTACGCTTATGATGTGGAAACAGAGGTGTGGATTTCTTTCAGTTCCGATGAACTGCAGGAGGCCACAGTGGCGATGGATGATCTGTATGATGGCTGGAATCCGCAGAAAATGATCGCTTTGCTGGGCGCCTGCGCGGTTTTGATCGCTTATGATCTGCTGGTGCTGATTTACCGGTTGTCCACTACCGGGAAAAAGATGGATGAAAGCGGGCAGGTCTATATTGAGTG
Source organism: Lachnospiraceae bacterium (assembly GCA_021200345.1). GTDB lineage: Bacteria > Bacillota > Clostridia > Lachnospirales > Lachnospiraceae > RGIG6307. Next base: position 10,869 of record JAJQGR010000098.1, read on the forward strand.
CAGATGGGGCGATGGGCTGTATCTGGAGCTTTGGCTGATATGTATCCTGGCTTTGACTGCGGCAATTGGTGCAGGAGGCTGCAAGGCGGCAGAATACCTGATAACTCAAAATATAAGCATGAGTGAGCTGTCTGTCTGGATTTATTGTCTGACAGCAACGATCTCACTGTTTTTGAATGTTTCTTTAACGGAATTGCTGTGCAGTATGGCCCGCAGGATCAGAGCCGGAATGGTATTCCGTCAGAGTTTCCTCTGGCATCTGATTACATGGTTGAAGACACAATGCCGGAAAGGCATTGCCATCGTCAGGAAAGAGACGCTCAAACGTAGAGATTCCTATTATGCCCATGCGGGGATTCTTTCCCGGAGCGTGGGAACCCTCCTGCGGGAAAATCTGGCGCTGCTTGCTGCAGCCGGAGCGGCCGCGACTGGCCTGCTGCTTGGAAGAACATGGCTTCTTGTGGGCGGTGCGGTGCTGTTTTTTTGGATATTAATTCTGGTGATGGGAAAAAAATACCGCCTGACGCTGGAAAAGGAACAGATTATCCATGATATCGGTCTGATTGTGGATGGCGATCCGGTGCAGATTAATACTGAGAATCTGATGCCGGAAAATAAGCAGCTGGCGGACAGTGTGAACACCATTGGCAAGGGGATTCAGCAGGCGGTGGAGCAGTCAGTGAAGGATGAAAGACTGAAGGCCGAGCTTTTGACCAATGTGAGTCATGATATTAAAACGCCGCTGACCTCAATTATCAGTTATGTGGATTTGCTGAAAAGAGAAGATCTGGGAGACAACGAGACAGCCCGGGAATATCTGGAGATTTTGGATAATAAGTCCAATAAGCTGAAGCAGCTGATTCTGGATCTGATTGAGATCAGCAAGATCAACAGTGGAAGTCTGGAATATGAGATTGCTCCTTTAAAACTCCACGAGCTGATGCTGCAGGCTATGGGAGAGTATGAGGATAAGCTTTCAGACCATCATCTGAAGCTGGTATATAATAACCGCTGTGAGGAAGCTGTCATTGAGGCGGACGCCAGGCGCCTTTGGCGTGTGGTGGATAATCTGATGTCCAATGTCTGTAAATATTCTCTGGAAGGAACCAGAGTGTATGTGGATGTGTGGGAGTCCGAAGGA
>JAJQGR010000054.1 GCA_021200345.1 Lachnospiraceae bacterium
GGCGTTACGGTACGGACCGGCTGAATCAGTTTTTGAGCATCGTGGTGATTGTCTGCCTGGTATTATCCTTTATTTTTGGACAGATTTTTTATTACATTGGACTGATTTGCCTGGTGATTGAACTGTTCCGCACTTTTTCCAAAAATACCACAAAGCGGTATGCGGAAAATCAGAAATATCTGCAGATGGAAGCCACCGTCAAAAACAGGTTCAGCGGCTTGAGGCGCAATGCGTCCCAGAGTAAGGATTATCATATCTACAAATGTCCCAGCTGTGGACAGAAGATACGAATTCCCAGAGGCAAGGGCAAGATTGTGATTACCTGCCGCAAATGTGGTACAGAATTTACAAAGCGCAGCTGAGGTGACGAATCATGTTTGGGTATGTAATCGTCAACAAGGCTGAAATGAAATATAAGGAATTTGACGTCTACCATTCCTATTACTGTGGACTGTGCCATGTGCTGAAGGAAAATTACGGCAGGGCGGGACAGCTTTCCCTGAGTTATGACATGACGTTTGTGCTGATGCTTCTGACATCGCTGTATGAGCCTGAGGAGACAACAAATTATTATCGGTGTCTGCCCCATCCTGTGGGAAAGCATGCAGCCGTGACCAGTCAGGTAACGGAATATGTAGCGGACATGAATGTGCTCCTGACCTGGCTGAAAGGGCAGGATGACTGGAAAGATGAAAAAAAGCTTTCCGGACTTGTCATGGAAAAGTCTCTCGGAAAGGGAGAGCACAGAATCAATGAAAGATACCGCAAAAAAGTAGACGCCATCCTGAAGCTGATGCGCAGACTCTCTGAGGAGGAAAAAAGGGGACAGACGGATATTGACACCATGGCCGGATTGTTTGGCTCCGTGATGGCTGAGATTATTGCCATGAAAGAGGACGAATGGCAGGAGACATTAAAAAGACTGGGCTATTATCTGGGCAAATTTATCTATCTGGCGGATGCCTATGAGGATATAGAGACCGATATTAAGAAAAATAATTATAATCCTCTGAAGGAACGATATCAAAATCCGGAGTTTGAGGACGACTTCCATACGATTCTCACCATGATGATTGCGGAGTGCTGCAAGGCGTTTGAACAGCTGCCCATCATTGAACATGTGGATATTTTGCGCAATATCCTGTATTCAGGGGTGTGGGGCAGATATCAGATCGTGAGAGAGAAGCGGGAAAAGGAAAAAAAGCATGAGTGATCCGTACAGCGTTCTGGGAGTGAGCAGAAACGCAAGCGATGAGGAAATCAAAAAAGCATATAAAACCTTAAGCAGAAAATACCATCCGGATGCCAATATCAATAATCCCAACAAGGCGCAGGCGGAGGAAAAGTTCAAGGATATTCAGGCGGCCTATCAGCAGATTATGAAAGAAAGGACAGAAGGATACCAGGGAGATTCATCCTACGGAAGCAGCGGAAGCTATGGAGGAGGTTACAGTAATGGCGGCTTTGGCGGCTTCGGAGGAGGTTACAGTAACGGCGGCTTTGGAGGATATGGCGGCGGTTATGGAGGACAGCAGAATACGGGATATGAGGACGATCCTCATATTCGTGCGGCAGGTAATTATATCCGCAGCGGCTATTATAAGGAAGCGCGCACGGTTCTGGACGGCATGGCGGAGGGAGACAGAAACGCCCGCTGGTACTATTACAGCGCATTGGCGCATGAGGGCCTTGGCAATAATGTGAAAGCGCTGGAGCACGCCAAAAGGGCGCAGGCCATGGAACCGGGAAATCAGGATTACAGGTCGTTAGTATCCCAGCTGGAGCACGGTGGTACCTGGTATACCCGCAGACAGGCGGGATATGGCTTCCCGTCGTCGGGCGGCAGCGATATTTGCCTGAGGCTTTGTATCGCTAACCTGGTCTGTAATCTCTGCTGCGGCGGAGGCGGCATGTGCTGCGGAGGCGGCATGGGCGGTGGCTATGGAGGAATGTACAGATAAAAGTATTCTCAACAGACGACTTTTTATATATCACAATTTGAGGGGTGCAATATGAACAGGGAGTTTTTGAACTATCAGAAAAAGCATGATTTTTTATTATGTCTGGATTCGGATGGGACAGCCATGAACACCATGGAGGCCAAGCACCAGAAGTGTTTTGGACCGGCGTTTGTGGAGGAATGGGGACTGGAGCAGTATCGTCATCGGGTGCTGGATCTGTGGAACAATATTAACCTTTATTCGGAGCTTCGCGGTGTGAACCGGTTCCATGGCCTTTATGTGACGCTGGCTTATGTGAACGCCAACATTACTCCCGTGGGAGATCTGGAACCGCTGAAGCGCTGGCTGGACGCGACTGAGAAGTGCTCCAACGCAGCGTTGATTCGTTATATGGAGGATGACGATTCCCCGATTTTACAGAAAGCACTTCACTGGTCTCAAAAAGCCAGTGAACTGATTCTGACCATGCCTATTTCTGAGCGCTGCCCTTTCCCGGGCGTGGGGGAGACGCTGTCCTATGCCTCGGAGTTCTGCGATATTGTGGTGGTTTCTTCCGCAAATTCCGACGCGGTGTCCGAAGAGTGGGAGCACTATGGACTTGGCTATTACACTTCGCTGGTCCTGAGCCAGAACGCCGGGTCCAAGGAGTATTGCATCCGGCAGTTTCTGGATATGGGCTATGATAAGGACAAGGTACTGATGATCGGTGATGGCCTGGATGATCTGGAGGCGGCCAGAAATCAGGAGATTTTATTTTACCCGATCACCATCCGCCGGGAGACGGAGTGCTGGGAGCGTCTGCGCAGCTTCGCTCTGGACAGCTTTCTGGATGGCAATTATGCCGGAGACTATGCGGAGAAACTGATTTATGAGATGGAATCAGCTTTAAGCAGCGATTATGAGACGTGAGAAGCATTGCGGCGAACAGTGAAAAAGCAAAAGCGCGTCCCCTCAAAGCAAAACCGGAGGGAACACGCTTTTATTTTTTGAGAAACTGCCTTTGATCAACTGCCGTTTCTCCGTCTGGCAAAGAGAATTATCTGGCGTTGAGCATCGCCGCCACAAATCCCTTGAACAGCGGGTGCGGCCGGTTGGGCCGGCTCTTAAACTCCGGATGGGCCTGAGTGGCAATGAAGAAAGGATGAACATCCTGCGGAAGCTCCACCATCTCCACAATGCGTCCGTCCGGGGAGAGGCCACAAAGCTTAAGACCATGGTCCGTCAGTACCTTGCGGAAATCGTTGTTGACCTCATAGCGATGCCTGTGGCGCTCGCTGATCTCGGTGGCGCCGTAGAGTCTGGCCGCCAGAGAATTGGCGTTCAGCACACAGGGGTAAGCACCCAGCCGCAGCGTTCCGCCGATATCCTCCACGCCGTTCTGATCCGGCATCAGTGCAATCACCGGATAGCGGGTGTTGGGATCCAGCTCGATGCTGTGGGCGTCTTTTAATCCGGCCACATTGCGGGCGAATTCCACAATAGCCAGCTGCAGACCCAGACACAGTCCAAGATAGGGGATCTTGTGAGTGCGGGCATATTGAATGGCCAGAATCTTGCCTTCAATGCCCCGGCTGCCGAAACCGCCGGGCACCAGGATGCCGTCGACGTCGCTCAGGATTTCGTTCACATTTTCAGGAGTGACTGTCTCAGAATCGACCCACTTGATATTCACCGTGGTGTGCTGCGGAATGCCGCCGTGCTTTAAGGCTTCCACCACACTTAAGTAGGCGTCGTGAAGCTGAACATACTTTCCCACAAGGGCCACGGTAACGGAGGTGACAGGCGCTTTCAGGTCAGCCACCATCTGCCGCCAGTCGGTCAGATCCGGTTCGGGGCAGTCCAGCTTCAGACACTTGCAGACCTCCTGAGCCAGATGTTCCTCTTCCATGGCGAGGGGAGCCTCATATAAATATTCCACGTCCAGATTCTGCATGACACGGCTGCTGGGCACATTGCAGAAGAGAGCGATTTTATCCTTGATCTGCTGGTTTAAGGGATATTCGCTGCGGCACACGATCAGGTCGGGCTGGATACCGATGCTTAACAGCTCTTTCACGCTGGTCTGGGTGGGTTTGGTCTTTAACTCCTGGCTGGCCGCAATATAGGGGATCAGTGTCACATGAATCAGCACTGCGTTATCGTGCCCTACCTCATGCTGGAACTGGCGGATGCTCTCTAAAAACGGCTGGCTCTCGATGTCGCCCACTGTACCGCCTACCTCAATGATGGCGATACGGGTATCCGGATCCGTGTAATCTCTGAAAAAACGGCTTTTAATCTCATTGGTGATGTGAGGAATGACCTGTACTGTGCCTCCGCCGTAGTCGCCCCGGCGCTCCTTCTGCAGAACGGACCAGTAAATCTTGCCGGTGGTCACATTGGAATTCTTGCCCAGGCTCTCGTCGATAAAGCGCTCGTAATGTCCCAGATCCAGATCCGTTTCGGCGCCGTCATCGGTGACAAAGACTTCGCCGTGCTGGATGGGGTTCATGGTACCCGGGTCAATGTTGATATAGGGATCCAGCTTCTGCATGGTCACCTTGTAGCCCCGCGCTTTCAAAAGACGCCCAAGGCTTGCCGCGGTGATTCCCTTCCCCAGACCTGAGACCACACCTCCGGTTACAAATACGTATTTCACTGCCATGGTCAGTTCCTCCTCCTCTGTGTCACTGCAAACAAAAATACTTACCTATCATACCATAAGCAAAACTGAAAATCCACTGCTTTGTTGTTAAAATAATTCACAAATCTTTCATAAATCACGTTCTTTTTTCATAAATCGAATATTGATTTATGGGGGTTGAACACCTATAATAAGTTTGATAAAGTGGCGCCTGAGAATAGGGAAAGAACAGTACGCCTGAAAAATATAACAGCTATGAATTTTCATTTCGGCGCAATACTAATTTTACAATACATTTAAAACGAAAAACGGGAAAAACGATGGATAAAAACAATCTTGATGAATATAACAATAATCAAAATAAGCCTGGCGATCAGGGAAACAGCAATAACGGCAAGGGAGGTTCCGGCGGCAACAACAACCGCCCGAACATCATTGCGTTTGTAGTTACGACGGTTGTATGTATTATACTGCTGTTAAGTATGTCCAATATGCTGACGGGCAACACCCAGGAGGAAATTACTTACAGTGAATTCCTGGAACTGCTGGAAGAGGATCAGATTGAGCTGGTGCAGGTCAGTGATTCCGTGATCTATATGCAGCTGAAAGACGAGGATGAGTCATTGAACCCGCTGGAGGCATATTACGCCCAGTCCAGCCAGAAGGTTTATAAGACTGCCATGATGGAGGATTATGATACGCTGTCGGCCAGACTCATTGAGGCGGGTGTAAACTACACGGGCACCATCCCCAGTACCTCAGGTACCATCCTTACCATGCTGCTTTCTTATGTGCTGCCGTTAGTGCTTGTCTGGGGCGCTTTCTACTTTATCATGCGCAGAATGGGCGGCGGCGGACACGGCGGCGGACTTTTCAGCATGGGCAAAAATACCGCCAAGGTATACAATCCGGAAAACACGTCGGTGACGTTTGCGGATGTGGCCGGCGAAGACGAGGCCAAAGAATCTCTGGTGGAGGTGGTGGATTTTCTTCATAATCCCGCCAAATATTCCGGCATTGGTGCCCGTCTGCCCAAGGGAGCCTTACTGGTGGGGCCTCCCGGAACAGGAAAAACACTTCTCGCCAAGGCAGTTGCCGGTGAGGCCAAGGTGCCGTTTTTCTCCCTGACCGGTTCGGATTTTGTGGAAATGTATGTAGGCATGGGAGCTTCCCGCGTCAGAAGCCTGTTTGAGGATGCCAATAAAAACGCGCCCTGCATTATTTTTATCGATGAGATTGACGCCATCGGCCGCAGCCGTGACAGCAGATACGGGGGCGGGGACAGTGAAAGAGAACAGACCTTAAACCAGCTGCTCTCCGAGATGGACGGCTTTGATTCCAGCAAGGGTATTTTTATTCTGGCGGCTACCAACCGTCCGGAGATTCTGGACAAGGCGCTGCTTCGTCCGGGCCGTCTGGACAGGCGCATTATTGTGGAGCGCCCGGATCTAAAGGGCCGCGTGGAAATTTTAAAGGTACATGCCAAGGGCGTGAAGCTGGACGAGACGGTGGATTTAAAGGAAATTGCTCTGGCCACCAGCGGCGCCGTGGGTTCGGATCTGGCCAATATGATCAACGAGGCCGCCATCAACGCGGTGAAGGAAGGCCGGGAGTTTGTCAGCCAGAAAGACCTGTTCGGTGCGGTGGAGCAGGTGCTGGTAGGCAAGGAAAAGAAAGACCGTATCATGAGTCAGGAGGAGCGCAGAATCGTTTCCTATCATGAAGTGGGGCATGCGCTGATTACCGCCCTGCAGAAAAACAGCGAACCGGTGCAGAAGATTACCATTGTGCCCAGAACCATGGGCGCGCTGGGTTATGTGATGCAGGTGCCGGAGGAGGAGAAGTATCTGAACTCCAAAGAAGAGCTTTGCGACAGACTGGTGGAGCTTTTGGGCGGCCGCGCCGCGGAGGAGCTGGTGTTCCACAGCGTGACGACCGGCGCTTCCAACGATATTGAGAAGGCAACAGAGATTGCCCGTTCCATGATTACCCAGTACGGGATGAGCGACCGCTTCGGGCTGATGTGTCTGGAAACAGTGGAGAGCCAGTATCTGAGCGGCAATAAGCGCCTGATGTGCGCGGATTCCACTGCCGCGATGGTGGATGATGAGGTGATGAAGCTCTTAAAGGAGAGCTATCAGAAAGCCCTGGATCTTCTGAAGGATAATCGGGAGGTCATGGACAGACTGGCAGAGTTCCTGATAGAGAAAGAGACGATTACCGGCAAGGAATTTATGAAGATCTTCCGGGAACTGAAGGGGATTCCGGAACCGGAAGAGACGGAGGAGGAAAAGACGAACCGGCTGTCAGAGAAGACTTATGGAAGTCAGGCGGACAGCGCGGGGCCGTCTGTGACAGAGCAGGAGGATCAGAAATCCCCGGATGCTTCAACTGATGATCCGGCAAAGGAGGAGAACAGTTTCCGAAAGACGCTGGATCAGCAGACCCTGCGCCAGCTGAGAGACGCGGAGGAAGAAAACTCTTCCGGCAGAGGCCGGTTTTCCGGAGCCGACTATAAAGATCAGGAGGAATCCTGATCATGGACGTTATTGCGGCCATTTATCAATCCGCAGGAGGGAATCTTGCAGATGTTTCAACTGGAGGAGGAATTAAAGAAGCTGCCAAAGAAGCCTGGCGTGTACCTGATGCACGACCAGGCTGATACTGTTATATATGTAGGAAAGGCGGTCAATCTCCATAATCGGGTGCGGAGCTATTTCCGCAAAAATATCGGGCGCGGTCCCTGGATTGACAGAATGGTCAGTCAGATCGCCCGCTTTGAGTATATCGTGACGGATTCTGAGCTGGAAGCTCTTGTGCTGGAAAATAATCTGATCAAGGAGTACAGCCCCAAATATAATACATTATTAAAAGATGGAAAGACCTATCCATACATTAAGGTGACGGTAGGGGAACCTTATCCCAGAGTACTTTTTTCCAGAAAGCTTCAGAAAGATAAATCCCGCTACTTTGGTCCTTATTCCAGTGCGGCGGCAGTGAAGGATACCATTGAACTGATCAATAAGCTTTTCGGCCTTCGCAGCTGCAACAGAAATCTGCCCAAAGAGATCGGGCAGGAGAGAGCCTGCTTAAACCACCATATAGGTCAGTGCGCCGCCCCCTGCCAGGGCTATATTTCCAGAGAAGAATATGGGCAGAGGGTTCGTAAGGCATTGGCGTTTCTCAACGGAGATCATCAGGCGGTGATGGAAGAGCTTTCGCAGAAAATGCTGGATGCCAGCGAGCGGATGGAGTTTGAGGAAGCGGCCCGTTACCGGGACCTGATGTCCAGCGTGCAGGCGGTCAGTGAAAAGCAGAAGATTACTGACAGCGGTCAGGAGGATAAGGATATCATTGCCCTTGCCAGGGATGAGTCCGACTGCGTGATACAGGTGTTTTTTGTGCGCGGCGGCAGAATGATCGGCAGGGAGCATTATTATATGACAAAAATCGGGAATCGGCCAAAAGAAGAGCTCCTTCGGGAATTTATTTTACAGTTTTACGGAGGGACACCCTTTATCCCCAAGGAACTGATGGTAGAATGCGATTTTGAGGAGCGGGAGCTTTTAGAACAGTGGCTGACCAGTCTTCGGGGAGCCAGGGTTTCTATCCGGGTTCCCATCAAGGGAAGCAAAGAAAAGCTGGTGGAGCTGGCCCACAATAACGCTTTCATGGTGCTGACCAGGGACCGGGAAAAGCTGAAAAGAGAGGAAGGCCGCACCATTGGGGCGGTGAGAGAGATACAGACCCTTCTGGGACTTGAAAAGCTGAACCGCATGGAAGCTTTTGATATTTCCAATACCAACGGCTTTGAAAATGTAGGCTCCATGGTCGTCTATGAAAAAGGAAAGCCCAAGAAAAGCGATTATCGAAAGTTTCGGATGAGGACAGTTACCGGACCGGATGATTACGCCTGCATGCGGGAGGTGCTGACCAGACGTTTTACACATGGGATTGAAGAGACCAGGCAGATGAAGGAAAAGGATGCGGATACAGAGTTTGGAAGCTTTACGAAATTCCCGGATCTGCTGCTGATGGATGGTGGAAAAGGGCAGGTGAATATTGCTCTTGAGGTATTGGATGAGCTGCATCTGGATATTCCGGTGTGCGGTATGGTAAAGGATGATTTCCATCGTACCAGGGGGCTGTATTATCACAATGAGGAGCTGCCTGTGGATACCCGTTCTGAAGGGTTTATGCTGATCACGAGGATTCAGGATGAAGCCCATCGCTTTGCCATTGAGTATCATAAAAGCCTGCGCCAGAAAGACCAGGTAAAGAGCCTGCTGGACGACATCCCGGGGGTAGGACCGGCCAGAAGGAAAGCGCTGATGCGGCATTTTAATTCTATTGCTGAGATTCGGGACGCCAGTCTGGAGGAGTTGGCGGCAGTGCCGGAAATTCCCTATCATGAAGCAAGAAAAATCCGGGAGTTTTTTGAAGCGCAGAATCACGGGACACGGGAGCTGGAAACAGGGGAGCAGAATCAGAAAAGGAAGTAGAGCATACCAAAATACAGGAGGATTTCTATGGGGAACGGGGTATATTTAAAGGAACTGGTGAAGGATCTGGATATCAAAAGCCTGATTCCGGAAATTGATTTCAACAAGCGCAAAATTTACGAAGCGGACGTCAACCGTACCGCGTTGCCGCTGGCGGGGTATTTTGATTATTTTGACGGAAATCGCTTACAGATTATCGGTCTGGTGGAGGCCAGCTATCTGCTGCAGCTTTCTGAGGAGAAAAAGGAGGAAGTCTACAGCAAGCTGATGTCCTATCACGAGATCCCTGCTATTGTATTCTGCAGAGGGCTGGAGCCGGATGAGCTCTTTTTACAGAAGGCTCTGGAAAACGGAATTCCGGTGTTTACTTCCGATAAGACGACTTCTCATTTTACCGCTGAAGCCATCCGGTGGCTGGGCTACAAACTGGCCCCGGTGATCCGGATTCACGGAGTGCTGGTGGATGTATACGGTGAAGGCGTTCTGATCACGGGCAACAGCGGCATCGGCAAATCGGAAACGGCGTTGGAGCTGGTAAAGCGCGGGCACCGTCTGGTCAGCGACGACGCTGTGGAAATCCGCAAGATCAGCGACACCTCTCTGATCGGCAGCGCGCCGGATGTCACCAAGCACTTTATTGAGCTTCGCGGGATTGGTATTGTGGATATCAAGGAAATGTTCGGCGTATCCAGCGTCCGGGAAAGCCACGAGATCAATCTGGTCATCAACCTGGAGGAGTGGGACAGGGAGCGGGAATATGACCGCATTGGTCTGGAAGAGCAGTATACGGAATACCTGGGAAATAAGATCGTAAGCCACACCATTCCCATCCGCCCGGGCAGGAATCTGGCCATGATCGTGGAGAGCGCGGCCATCAATTACCGTGAAAAGCAGATGGGCTATAACGCGGCGAAAGAGCTGTACAGGCGTCTGCAGGAGTCCATGACCCATCGAAATGATGAAGACTGAGACACAGCAGCACAGAAACCGTGAAATATATATTACGAATGGAGGAACATAAAATGGGTAAAATCGTATTTGGGGTAGACATTGGGGGCACTACCGTAAAGCTGGGGATGTTTGACGACCAGGGCACGGTACTGGAAAAATGGGAGATTCCCACCAGAACAGAGGATCACGGGAACCTGATCCTGAAAGATATTGCGCAAAGCGTTGAGGCAAAAATTGCCGAAAGCGGTTATGCCAGGGAGGACGTGCTGGGGATCGGCGTGGGAGCGCCGGGGCCGGTGGACGCGAAAGGAAATATTGCCGGAGCGGTGAATCTTGGCTGGGGAGCTTTCAATATTCCGCAGACCCTTGAAGCCTTAGCGGGAGTACCTGTGAAGGCCGGGAATGACGCCAATGTGGCGGCGCTGGGAGAAATGTGGAAAGGCGGAGGCCAGGGCTGCCTGGATGTGGTGGCGGTGACGCTGGGAACCGGCGTGGGCGGCGGCATTATTGTGAACGGATCTCTGGTATCCGGCTATAGCGGCGCAGGCGGAGAGATCGGGCATATGCTGGTGGAAGAAACGGAAAGTGAATCCTGCAACTGCGGCCTGCGGGGCTGTCTTGAACAGTATGCCTCCGCCACGGGCGTAGTCAGACTGGCGAAAAAATGTCTTGCCGGTAGTCAGGAATCCAGCAGCTTAAGGTCGCTGGATGAGTTGACCTGCAAGGATGTCTGGGACGCTGTGAAAGCGGGCGACGCTGTTGCCGCTCAGGTAGCGGAGCGCTTTGGCTATTATCTTGGCAAGGGACTGGCAGCTGTAGCCTGCGTGACGAACCCTGAGGCGTTTGTCGTTGGCGGCGGTGTCAGCAAGGCGGGAGAGATTCTTTTTGACTATATTGTGCCCCAGTATCGGAAGTACGCTTTCGCGGGCTGCAGAAACGCCAGATTTCTTCTTGCCAGGCTGGGCAACGACGCAGGGATCTATGGCGCGGCGAAGCTGATATTGCAGTAAGCAGCTTCTCTGGAAATTCCCGTGAAGTTTTGAAATATGAGGATGAAAGATGGATTGGAAGAAAGCCTTCAGTGAAAAATTTTCGGCACGTATCAGAATTTTGTGGCAGGAGCCGCTCTCAAAACATACCACCTTTAAGATTGGCGGCGCGGCGGAATGTCTGGCCTATGTGTCAAAACAGGAGGACATTCCAATGATTCTGGATTTTTGCAATAAAAATCAGGTGGAGTTTCATCTGATGGGCAATGGTTCCAACCTGTTGATCGATGATCAGGGCGTGCCGGGCATTGTGATGTGTATGGGCGACCCGTTCTCCAGGATCAGTGTTGAGGGCACAAAAATCACGGCACAGGCCGGGGCTCTCATGAGCAGGGTCGCGAAAAGGGCCTGCGACGAGGGCCTGTCCGGTCTGGAATTTGCCCAGGGAATCCCGGGCTCTGTGGGGGGCGGTGTGATTATGAATGCCGGCGCCTACGGCGGGGAAATGGGGCAGGTGGTTGCCTGTGTGGAAGCCTATGACCGGGAAGGAAACTTTTTGAGGCTTTCCGGGGAAGAGCTGGGCTTTGCCTATCGCACCAGCGCACTGAAAGAGCGGGAACTGATCGTGTCTCACGTGATCATGGAGCTTACGCCGGACGACCGGGCGCAGATCAAATTCCGGATGGCGGAGTATGCCAAGAAACGAAGAGAAAAGCAGCCTTTAGAGTATCCAAGCG
>JAJQGR010000068.1 GCA_021200345.1 Lachnospiraceae bacterium
GTGTAGGTTAGACATTTGTTTATCCTAAATTGATTTAAAAAATGTTTTCATTTTGAATAATCTCTTTATTTCTCTTTATTTTTATTATTTTCTGTCTTTATTTGTTCATTATATTTGTTTACTCTTTATTTCCTTTGCACAATTAAAATGTGCTTCAATTTAAAATTTTTGATTTTGCAAAAATACAAAATAAATACAATTTAAGCCGAGTATTCCACGCTCATATTTCCCAAAAATCTTCAAAATGGACGATATATCGACTACATTCCATAAAATTTTATGCTATACTCTTCTCAGAGGATTGAAAAAACTCAGATAATCAGTTATTATATTGTGGAGGGTAATCATTGGACGCGTATCTGGAGAACACTTTTATCGCGGCAAATGAGAAAACACAGTACGATACTTACGCGAAGAACCTGTTGTCACAAAAGGACATCCTGTCCCATATACTGCTGGCAACGGTGGATGAATTTCATGGCATGAAGCCCGAGGATGTGGAGGCATGCATAGAGGGGGAGATTTTCGTTAGCTCAGTCCCGGTTGATCCGGGACTGACAAACGCAGTGCACGCCGGGGCTGGAAATCATATAGCGGTTCTGAAGACAGCAACTGCAGCAGGGAGGTTTTAAAGATGAGTGGTCTGGGACAGGGAATATTTGAACTGGGGATAGAACGTGGCGTGGCGCAAGGTATGGAACAGGGAATGGCTCGGGGCGCCATGCAGTGAGAATTAAATAAAGCCCATGAACTGGCCATAAAGCTTTACGCCAAGGGATGGAATGCGGGAGAAATCGCCCAGCTTTTAAACTATGGCATTGATCAGGTATATGACTGGCTCTCCGGAGGGCAGGTGTCAGAGAAAGTTTAAATTATCGCATTGATCAGCTATATGGCTGGCTTGTCGGAATCTGAGTGATAGGGTACAGCCATAGGCAGCACTGGTAAAATTTGTTTTCACATTCAGGGGCCTTCCGACATAACATAAAGCATAACCATTATTGGGAGGTATCCTCATGAGTGATTTGACAAATGGGTGCGGGTGCGGCAACAGCACCAGCGCATACTCCACAAACAACTGCGGCTGCTTAAGCGGCAGCAACAGCTGTCTCTGGATCATCCTGCTGCTGCTCTTCTGCGGCGGTAGCTGCGGCTGCGGTAATGGGACCAGCAGCAACAGTCTGTTCGGTGGCGGCAACAGCTGCGAGTGGATTATTATCCTGCTGCTGTGCTGCGGCTGCCTTGGAAACAACGGCTGCGGCTGCTGATCACTGATGATGGGGGCGGCTTTTGGCCGCCCTTAGTGTTTCCTGTCTCAAAAGGAGAAACGATCTGAAGCTGTTCATACTTAAAACGAGTGGTGTGGAAATCGTCAACGTATAATCCGGATTTTTTTTACATAAGATGGTATGAAAAACCTTTTCGGGAGACAGGGGATGGATGACCTGGCCGGGCTGCAGGCAAAGATGGACGCTTTCGATAAACTTCTGCAGGCTCTCATGCCCTTTGTCCCTGTGCCCGCGCAGGAAAGATTGGAGCAGCTTAGGCGCATGCTGCTGCCATTTTCACAGCTTCAGGAAATGATGGAAATGGTGGAGGTCATGAGTGCCATGCAGGAAATGAACGGGATGTTTGGAGCGCACACAGATGACCGCGGCGGGCAGAACACCGAAAAGAATGAGAAAAGTTGAAAAAATGATGAAAATAGAAAGAGAGGTTTTATGGAAAAACCGGCATGGATGTATGACGAAGCGCTGAAGGATATTCCTGCCAGGAAACTGGAAATGCTTCTGGAAATTCATGAGAAATCCAAAGGAAAGGACCAGCGGGAGCTGATGACGTATTTCGCGCAGATTTCCAGACATCAGCAGGATAAAAACGCGCTGACTTTCACAAAGGATGAGCTGCGGCTGATATTCAACACCATCAAAAAATACGCTACTTTGGAAGAGCAGCGTAAAATAGAAAAAGTAATAGAAAAACGTCTGAATTTGTGAAGCGTGTAACCTAACAGGCAATCCTCGAAAAAATATCCCGGGGATTGCCTTCCCTTTTGCTAAAACAATTCTGACTTCTACTTCACTACAATATTCACCAGTCTGCCAGGCACGTAAATCTCCTTTACAATAGTCTTGCCGGCAATTTTGTCCACCAGCGCTTCCTTTGCCGCGGCAATGGCAGTCTCCTTGTCCACGTCGGAAGCCACGGTGATGGTACCGCGAAGCTTTCCGTTGACCTGAATGGCAATGGCAACGGTATCTTCTTTGGTCTTCTCCTCATCATACCGGGGCCAGGTCTGCTGATAAAGGCGGCCCTCAAAGCCAACCGTCTGCCAGATCTCCTCGGTGATATGAGGTGCCACCGGATTTAACAGGGTAAGGAAAGTGGCAAACTCCGCCCGATTGATACTGCCCTTTTTGTAAAAATCATTGATCAGGGACATCATGGCCGCGATGGCGGTATTATACTTCAGATTTTCAAAATCATTGTCCACTTTCTTGATGGTCTGGTGCATTTTGGTAGTCATATCCTTACTGTACTCATCGCCGTCCACCAGAATGTCCTGCAGCTTCCAGACTCTCTCTAAGAACCTGCGGCAGCCCTGAACGCCCTTTTCACTCCAGGAAGCACTCAGATCGAAGGCGCCTATGAACATCTCATAGGTACGCAGCGTGTCCGCCCCGTAATCTCTGACAATGTCATCCGGGTTGACCACGTTGCCTCTGGATTTGGACATTTTCTGATTGTCCTCGCCCAGAATCATACCGTGGCTGGTGCGTTTCTGATAAGGCTCCTTGGTGGGTACTACGCCCTGATCATAGAGGAACTTGTGCCAGAACCGGGAATACAGCAGATGCAGCGTGGTATGCTCCATCCCGCCATTGTACCAGTCTACTGGCAGCCAGTAATTTAACGCTTCTTTACTGGCCAGTGCCTGGTCATTCTGAGGATCCGTATATCTTAAGAAATACCAGCTGGAGCCGGCCCACTGAGGCATGGTGTCAGTCTCCCGCTTTGCCGGTCCGCCGCAGCAGGGACATGTGGTATTGACCCAGTCTGTCATGGCAGCCAGGGGCGATTCTCCGGTATCGGTAGGCATATAGCTCTCCACATCCGGAAGCTCTAAGGGCAGCTCGCTCTCCGGGATCGGCACATAACCGCACTTCTCACACTTTACAATCGGAATGGGTTCGCCCCAGTAACGCTGTCTGGAAAAGACCCAGTCACGGAGCTTGAAGTTGACCTTTCGATGACCAATCTGATTCTCCTCCAGATAATCAATCATGGCCTTTTTGGCCTCGGAGACCTCCATACCATTCAGGAAACCGGAATTCACCATAAAACCGGTGGATACGTTGGTGAACGCTTCGTTCTGCACATCTCCACCGGCTACCACCTCAATGATGGGCAGGCCGAACTTTTTGGCGAACTCCCAGTCACGGGTATCATGGGCAGGTACGGCCATGATGGCGCCGGTACCGTAGCTCATCAGTACATAGTCAGAAACCCACACGGGAATTTCCTTCCCATTAACCGGATTGATGGCCATGATGCCGTCAATGGCCACGCCGGTCTTTTCCTTGGCAAGCTCAGTGCGCTCAAAGTCACTCTTTCTGCCGGCCTGCTCCCTGTAGGCAATGATCTCGTCGTAGTTTTTGATTTCTTCCTTATATTTATCAATCAGTGGATGCTCCGGGGACACCACCATATAGGTAGCTCCAAACAGGGTATCCGGTCTGGTGGTATAGACAGTCAGTATCTCATCCTTGCCCGCCAGCTTAAAATCCACCTCCGCGCCTTCGGAACGGCCGATCCAGTTCTTCTGGGAGACCTTGATCTTCTCCACATAATCCACATCATCCAGATCGGAAATCAGTCTGTCCGCGTAAGCGGTAATCTTTAGCATCCACTGACTCTTCACCTTACGGATCACAGGGCTGCCGCAGCGCTCGCAGACGCCGTTGACCACTTCCTCATTGGCAAGACCCACCTTACAGGAGGTGCACCAGTTGATGGGCATCTCCGCCTTATAGGCCAGTCCGGCCTTGAATAATTTCAGGAAAATCCACTGGGTCCATTTATAGTAATTCGGATCGGTAGTGTTGATCTCCCGGTCCCAGTCAAAGGAATAGCCCAGAGAATGAAGCTGGCCCTTGAAGCGCTGCACATTATTCTTCGTCACAATTCTGGGATGGATCTGATTGGCGATAGCGTAATTCTCCGTGGGCAGTCCAAAGGCGTCCCATCCCATGGGAAACAGCACATTATAGCCCTGCATTCTGCGCTTGCGGGATACAATGTCCATCGCTGTATAGGGTCTGGGATGGCCCACATGGAGTCCCTGTCCCGACGGATAGGGAAACTCTACCAGCGCGTAATATTTAGGCTTTGTATAATCATTCACCGCGGCAAAAGCTTTCTCATCGTCCCAGATCTTCTGCCACTTGCTCTCTATCTCATGATGATTGTATGGTACTGACATTTTCTCATTCTCCTCCTGTGCCAATTCGTTCCTTATTATAATGATTCACGTAAAATCCGTCAAGCCATTCTTACTACTTCCACAATCACTCCACATTTTTGCGGTAGATGTATCCCAGTCCCTTCATCGTCATTTCATTATCCAGAATAATCTTTTTTTTGCAGTGAGGCACGATAAAACCCGCCAGGCCGCCCGTGGCCACCACCGGCGTCTGCATCCCCAGCTCTTCCCAGATCCGGTCGATCAGCCCGTCCAGCTCCGCCGCCTGTCCGATCACCATGCCGCTTTTCATACTGTCAACGGTATTCCTGGCAATGACTCTCTTCGGCGCCTCCAGACTGATGCGGGGCAGCTGGGACGTCCGGTTGACCAAAGCCTCCAGGGATACCTTCAGTCCTGGAATAATAATGCCCCCGATATAATTTTTCTTTTCATCCAGCACGCTGATGGTGGTGGCCGTCCCCATATCAATGAGCACCAGCGGCGCTCCGTAATCCTGCAGACCCGCCACCGCGTTGACAATCAGGTCGGCTCCCACCTGGGCCGGATTATCCATGGCGATATTTAATCCTGTCTTCACTCCCGGTCCCACAAAAATGGGGGAAATGTGAAGCAGCTTCTCTATGGCTGACTTAACAACGGTATTCAGCGGCGGCACCACAGAGGCCACGATACAGCCCGAAATGCTCTCCGTCTCTGTCTTATGCAGATTTAAAATCGTAATAAAATCCACCACATACTCCAGCTCTGTCTTGGAAATATTGGTGGAAAGCCGTTCCTCAAAGCAGATGTTCTCTCCCTCAATACAGCCGATGACCATATTCGTATTGCCGATGTCTACCGCCAAAATCATATTGATAAACCGCCTTTCGATCATGATTTTTCCACAGTTCAATACAGGTTATTGTAGCATCTTTCTTCTTTTTTGACAACGCAAAAGACGCTGCCCGCATGTAAAAATTGTGCGGACAGCGCCTGAAAACGCCGCTTTTTTGTCTATCTATTGCCTTCTCTCTGGAACTGGCTGGGAGTCATATGATAGATCTTTTTAAATAATCTGTTGAAATGCTCCACATTCTCATAACCTACGCTGGCCGCGATGCTCTCCACAGTCTGTCCGGACTCCTTTAACATGATCCGGGCTTTCTTCATCCTGGCCCGGCGCACCGCCTCCTGGAAGGTCATGCCGCTCTTGACCTTGATGTACTTGGACAGATAGGGCTTGGTCAGATGGAACTGCTCCACCAGCACATCCAGGGTCACATCCTGATAATGCTGCTGGATATAATTCATGATCTCCACAATTCTCTCTTCCCTGCCCTCGGTGATGTTGGCGTCCTCCAGAAGCTTATTGGCAGCCACCACCAGGGCCGCGATGGAAGCGGAAATAATATCCTCGTTGATGCCCACGCCCCAGAAAGACTTGCCGTTGCAAAGCACCGCCACAAAGGCCGCCGCCCGGGAGGAGGAGCCTCTGGAAACCGCGTGCTCTTCATAGCTGGACAGCTCGTAGCTGATACCAAAGTAAGCCTTGATGGCATTGCTGACCGCGTCCAGACGGCCATTGCCCAGCATATCCATCACCCTGGTCTCCTTTTCCTGACTGATGGTCACCTTGGCGCCAATGCCGTCCACCTGGCTGAAATGCACCTCCGGAACGTCAAAGATGGGCTTGTGGTTGATATAGGTATCCTCAAAAATCTGATAGATGTCTCCGGGCGTCAGCTCCTGATGGCGCCTGTCGGAAACGCCCTTGATCAGATACCCCACCTCTTCCTTCATGGCGTCGGGAAGAGAAATGCCGTAATTCTGCTTCAGGACGAAAGCCACGCCGCCCTTGCCGGACTGGCTGTTGATCCGAATCACGTCGGACTCGTACTCCCGGCCCACATCTGTGGGATCGATGGGAAGATATGGCACCGTCCAGCGCTTGCCGCTCTTTCCTTCCTCCCACCACTTCATGCCCTTGCTGATGGCATCCTGGTGAGAACCGGAGAAAGCGGTGAACACCAGATCTCCCGCGTAGGGACTGCGCTCACCGACCCGCATGCCTGTCAGCTGCTCATACTTATTTCGTATTTTATTAATATCGGAAAAATCCAGGCCGCTCTCCACGCCGTGAGTCACCATATTCATAGCGAGGGTCACGATATCCACATTGCCTGTGCGCTCCCCGTTTCCAAAAAGGGTTCCCTCCACCCGGTCCGCGCCGGCCAGTACGCCAAACTCCGCGTCCGAAATGCCGCTGCCGCGGTCATTATGAGGATGTACGCTCAGCACCACGGAATCCCTGTATTTCAGATGCTTGTGAATATACTCAATCTGGCTGGCGAACACATGGGGCATGGCAATCTGTACAGTAGTGGGGATATTGATAATCACCTTCCAGTCCGGAGTGGGCTGCCACACATCCAGCACCGCGTTGCAGACCTCCAGGGCGTAATCCACCTCTGTGCCGGGGAAGCTCTCCGGGCTGTACTCAAAGGTGAAATTTCCCTCCGTCTCATCCGCCAGTTCCTTCAACAGCTTCGCTCCGTCCACCGCGATCTGCAGAATCTCTTCTTTGCTTTTATGAAAGACCTGTTCCCGCTGTGCCACAGAAGTGGAGTTATACAGATGCACCCCGGCCCTGGGGGCGCCCTTCACCGCGTCAAAGGTCTTGCGGATAATATGCTCTCTGGCCTGGGTCAGCACATTGATGGTCACATCCTCCGGAATCATGTTATTTTCAATCAACGCTCTGACAAACTGGTATTCGGTGTCCGACGCGGCCGGAAAGCCCACCTCGATCTCCTTAAAGCCAATCTCCACCAGCATCTTGAAAAATTCCAGCTTTTCCTGTAACCCCATGGGCTCCACCAGAGCCTGGTTGCCGTCCCGCAGATCCACGCTGCACCAGATGGGCGCTTTCTCTATGGTATCCTTACGCACCCAGTCGTATGTCACCTCCGGGGGCATAAAATAAGATCTTCCGTATTTCTCCTGTACGTTCATTTCTCGTCATTCCTTCCTGATTCTCCGCCGCCTGCGTCACCTGATATTATCAGAGAATAAAAACTTTCTGTCGATGATATCCTGCGGCGACATTTTTCACAAAAGCTATCCTAACACTGTCTTAGCGAGAGAACAAGGGGCATTTTTAATCAATTTTCTTGATTTATTTTAATCTCCCGGTGCTTCCGGTCAGGTTTCCCCTTCTTTTTTCTCTCCACTGTCATCGCCAGAACCAGAAGCACAAGCACTGCCAGGGATATGCCGGTTCCCGCTGTCAGTCCGGGCACCCGATATTTCATCTCAACAGTATTAAAGCCTTCGTCCAGAGGAATCGTCATCATGCAGTCCGCAAACAGCTCCGGCTCCACTTCCTCCCCGTTGACAGTGATGGTCCATCCCACATTGTAGGGAATGGAAAGATACAGGTTCTCCCCGCTTTCTGCCCACACCTGAAACTTCGCGTATCCGTTTTCTATCAGAGAATCATCCGCCGCTCCGGAGGAAAGCTTCCCTGCCGCGTACGAGAGAGCGTCCAGATCCAGTGCGTAAAACTGCTCCTCCGTGATCCGGTTTTCCTCATATTTTATGACCACAGTGGCGGTCTGATCTCCATTGTCCGTAGGAATATAAAACACCGACGGGGACAGCCATCTGGCGTATGCGGTCTCGTAGGTATCATTCACATACAGCACCGCGTCCATGAAGGAGAGCCAGGGAAGATTTCCGTAAACCGCGTAATTTCC
This sequence comes from Lachnospiraceae bacterium, assembly GCA_021200345.1. GTDB lineage: Bacteria > Bacillota > Clostridia > Lachnospirales > Lachnospiraceae > RGIG6307. Next base: position 8,221 of record JAJQGR010000068.1, read on the forward strand.
CTCCGGCAGATACAACGTATAGGTCTGACCGCTGTCCGACACCTCAGAAATCTCATATTCCAGCGGAATATATAATGAAATCTCCTCTCCCAGCAGCTGGCTGTAGAGCAGATTCTGATAAGCAAAGGGATTGAGCGCGTCCCCATCCGCTTCCTCCAGGTCCGGATCCTCGCTGGCAGAACAGGTAAAGGCCAGAGGCAGCGCGTAAGGATTGTAATATACGCTTTTCCCATTATATTCTCCCAGAGAATCCAAAAGCTCCAGCCCATTGATCTGCAGATCCGTGAGCACATACTTCACTCCCAGAAGAGAATCTGCCGCCAGAATCGATGTGTTGACGATGCACATGTTTGCTCCGGAGGACATGTATCCCAGCCGTTCCAGCAGAGAAATCTGACGCCCGTCCGGATCCGAGGTATAGCCGGAAATGGACCAGTAATTATAGGCCACGGCCTCATTGTAATTGGCCGTCAGATGGGTCAGCTCCGAGACATTGTAAGTGGAAGTCTGGGAAATTCGATACTGTCCACTGTCGTATTCTTTCAGTTCCCCGATCTGCTCCTGTTCACTGACCGAATAATCATGGTACTCCGAAGCGTTGCTGACAGAATAGGCATTCATCAGCAGATTGGCGTTGTACGTCAGCTCCACCGTCAGAGCGCCAAGCAGCAAAAAGACGGCAACAGGCTGCCATTTGAGACGCTCCCGGGGCTTCAGACACCACCCGGTCAGCGCCGCGGTTCCTATGATAAAGACGCAGCTGTAAATGATTCTTTTGGCTGCCCATAATGGATGAAAATAGGAGTAAACCAGCAAAACCGCGGAATACCCAAGGGCGATTTTTAATAAAAAAACGGCAGTTTTCCACCCTTTTGAGGGCTGTATCTGTATCTGAGAATAGAACTTTGCGGCGATGAAAATAATCAGAAAAATGGTAACGTAGGAATATCTGTACCAGAAGCTTTCCGCGTTTTTTAAAAGTGAAAAAAGGATAAACAGCGGCTGCCAGTAATAGATCAGCAAAGAGAAAAGTAAGACAATTCCGATTTTGATTTTTTCTGCGTAGCCGATGCGCCTGGAAAAGAAAAAGCCGATACATCCCAAAAGAGCAAAGGAACCGCAGTATAAGGACACATTCCCGGAGAAGCTGGTGGAGCCCACCGTGAAATTCTGGATGATATTGAGGGGATTCGCGCTGAAAACATTCCGCAGCAAATACAAATCCAGCTGTCCCCGGCTACTGGAGCTTAAGGCCAACAAGGTGGGAAGAAACAGACAGGCGGAAAGGCCCACCCCGCCCAGCAGAGAGATCACGTAAAGAAAAGCGGTTTTCAGGGTGCCGCAAAGCACAGACGTCCTGCCGGCGTCCGCCTTTTTCGGCGCATCTGCCGGATCCGTCCCTGCTTTGCTCGATCCTCCGGGAAGATTCAGCAGCCACTCCAGGCAAAACCAGACCGCGGTAAACAGGCAGTTGATCCCCGCGCTGTACCAGCTAAACAGGATGGCCAGTCCGGTGGAAATGACCAGCAAAAAAGACTTTTTTTCATTGACCAGTCGATAAACGCCTAAAAGCATCAGGGGCAGCATATATACGCCGTCCAGCCACATGAGATTGCTGCTCTGGGCAAGGCTGTACTGCATCAGGCCGTAGCTCATGGCCAGGAAAGGCACAAAACAAGCTCTGAGCCGTCCCTGAAAACGCCTTTCCAGGAAAAAGGCCATGGTAAAGGCCGCGGCGGCCAGCTTTAACACCACTACACAGTCAAAAAAGCTGACCAGATTGCTTTTATCAAAGAAAAGCAGCAAAAGATTAAAGGGGGAAGAAAGATAATAGGCAAAGACCGCAATGTTGGTTCCTCCCAGGGTCTTGCTGAAAGTATAAGAAATACTATTCTCCCCGGACATGACGTCTTTCAGATAGGCAAACAGGTCAAGATACTGGATATTGGCGTCCTGAGAAGCCAGGGACTGATTGCCAAAGGGGCTGTAACCCTTTTGCCAGAACAGAAAAAGCAGCACCGCCGCCGTAAGGCAAAAAGAGAGCGTGCATAAAAGCAGCTCTCTTACATGAAGCTTTTGATTCTCTGAAAATGTGAAATGTATCTTTTTCATTACATGTCCGCCGTTCCAAACTCGCTCAGCTCAAGGCCTTTGTTCCTCTCCAGTGTCATCCCCACGCTCCAGGGGTTCACAAACAGCAGCAACGGATTGCCCTTCAAATCCTTCACCTTCTTCATATCCGAGGTTCCCGTCAGCTTCTCTAAATCCACATCCTTATTTACCACCCAGCGAATGTGCTCGTAGGGCAAATTCTCCAGAATAATCTCCACGTTATATTCCTTTTCCAGGCGGAATTTCAGCACGTCAAACTGCAGCACGCCCACCACGCCGACGATGATCTCCTCCATACCAGTGTTAAACTCCTGGAAAATCTGGATGGCGCCCTCCTGGGCAATCTGGCTGATGCCCTTGATAAACTGCTTGCGCTTCATGGTGTCCACCTGGCGCACTCTGGCAAAATGCTCCGGGGCAAAGGTGGGGATGCCCTCGTAGCGGAACTCCTCTTTAGGCATACAGAGAGTATCTCCGATGGAAAAAATCCCCGGGTCAAACACGCCGATAATATCTCCGGCGTAGGCTTCTGTAAGAATGGTCCGGTCGTTGGCCATCAGCTGCTGGGGTTGGCTTAAACGCAGCACCTTGCCGCCCTGCACGTGGCGCACCTCCATGGAGGCGTCGAATTTGCCGGAGCAGATCCGCATGAAAGCGATTCTGTCCCTGTGGGCCTTGTTCATATTGGCCTGAATCTTAAACACAAAGGCGGAGAAGCCGTCTCTGTCCGGATCAATGACACCAATGTCCGATTTTCTCGATAACGGCGGGGTGGTCATCTGCAGAAAATGCTGCAAAAAATCCTCCACGCCGAAGTTGGTCAGGGCGGATCCGAAAAATACCGGCGTCAGCTTTCCCGCCTGGACCTGCTCTAAGTCAAACTCCGCGGCGGCGCCGTCCAAAAGCTCAATTTCCTCCAACAGCTTGTCCGCCGCTTCCTCTCCGATGGTCTGACGCAGGCTGTCCGTATCCTCCACCGGCACGGTCTCCACTTCCCCCTCTTTCGTACCCTTTTCCGTGTGGGAGAACTTCATGATGTGCTTTTTGTCCCGGTCGTAAACACCCTGAAAGGCCTTGCCGGAGCCGATGGGCCAGTTGATGGGGCATGTTGCAATGCCCAGCTCTTTCTCGATATCATCCAGCAGGTCAAAGGTGTCGTTGGCGTCCCTGTCCATCTTATTGATAAAGGTAAAAATCGGAATACCCCGCATGCCGCAGACCTTGAACAGCTTCCGGGTCTGGGCCTCCACACCCTTGCTGCCGTCAATAACCATGACCGCGGAATCCGCCGCCATCAGGGTGCGGTAGGTGTCCTCCGAGAAATCCTGGTGTCCCGGAGTATCCAGAATATTGA
>JAJQGR010000320.1 GCA_021200345.1 Lachnospiraceae bacterium
AAGATATAGAATACCAGCAATACAATCAGAAAAAACCAGAAATCCGGCGCTTTGGGATTGATCGCGGGCAGCATGAGATAAAAATAAATGCCTCCGAAAATGACTGTCAGGATCAGGCGCGCAGGCAGGCCCGAAAAGACTGTCGCTTTATTGTTTTGTCTCATATTCTTCCTCCCTTAATTTTGACAGATCTACCTGATTAATATAACCCAGCGGCTCTGCTTCCCGCTGATAGAACATAACCATGTACCATGGCAAATATTCTATGCCGTTTTCCTCCTCAGTGTTTCCTTTGCAGAAAACAATCTTTTTTCCAAAAATCCAGTTTTCAACCTCCGACATATGATTTAAGGCCGGGTGTTTTTTATAATCACTTCCGGATTTCACTTCAATCAAATCCGTCTTCATTCCATTCTGCACCACAAAATCCACTTCACCCATTTTTTTCGATTCATAGTAATGAAGAGAAAAGCCCCCGGATCTGATCGACTGTGCAAATACATTCTTCAGAATACTGCCCATGTTTACTTCCATATCTCCATTCAGGAGCGCAAACTGAATGTTGGTCATACACGCTGCGCAGAGCAGACCGGTATCATTCAGAAATAATCTGAAGACGTTTCTTTTTTCATTCATCTGAAGCGGTGCCTGCGGCTGAGCCACATTATAAGAAGGCAGCGCCACTCCGGCATCACTCAGCCACAGAAAAGAGTTCTCATATCGATTATATCTGCCATTTTCATCAATTTTACTCAGAAAAAATCTTCTGTTTTTATCATTTAACTGTGAAGGAATGCTGTCAAAGATTGCCTGGATTTTAATTCTTTCGCTCCCTGTCGCGTACTTCGCAATGTCAAGTCGATACAATTCCAGGATATCCCTCTGCACCTGAACAACCCTTCCGATATCATGGCTGTCCGCATATGTCTGCACTGCGGCAGGCATCCCGCCGACAACAATATACGTATAAAAAAGCTTCAGTATCGTCGTGTGAATGGCATCAGGAACCGGTTCTCTTTTCACATAACAATGTCTTAAGCGTGAGATTGTCGACTCCTGCACTCCGTTTGCGTACGCATATTCCTCAAAGCTCATGGGATACATATAATAGATTTCTTCAAAACCAACCGGATACGAGCGCACCTCATGATATCGGACCCCCAGCATGGATCCGGACTCAATATAATCAAATCGTCCGTCTTCTACCAGAAATTTTATCGCAGACCTGGCGTTCGGACACTCCTGAATTTCATCCAGAAAAACCAACGTCTTTCCAGGCTCCATTTTCTGCATTTTAAAAGCGGTCAGATTTTCTATGATCGTGTCCGCATCCAGATTCCCCGCAAAAATCTTATGTGCATCCGTGTCCGTAACAAAGTTGATTTCCACAAAATTCTCATAATGCTCACGTCCAAACAGCTCAATGATCGTTGTCTTGCCAATCTGTCTGGCACCGATCACGCAAAGCGCTCTTTTGGGCTTTTCATCTTTCCATGATTTCAGCTTTGTATAAACCTGTCGCTCAAGCATTGGTTACAGCACCTCCGATACAAGCATTGTAACATTTTTCCGAAAATTATCAACGGTTTTTGTTACGTTTTTCTTTATTTTTTCGATGAGGCTTGCTACGTTTTTCAAAATTATAATACTTTTCTGTGGCATCCGCCGTCATTTCGTGGTAGGATAAGTCAATGAAACCAAAGGAGAAAGCTATGATCAGCAATCTGGACGATTTTTGTCGTATGTTTTACAACGCAACCGGAACCCCCATCGGCCATTACACACTATCGAGCGGAGAAGGAAATTATTTCCCGGACATTTTAAATAACGAGTCCATCTTCAGCAGAAAGCTCCCGGCATTTCTCAGTTTCCCGGATAATCCGGACTGTGTGATTACCGATTCCTTCGGATATATGGGATGCGTGAAATCCGAAACTGAGGATTACCTCATGATGGTCGGTCCTGTTTACAGTACCCCGATGTCTGATTTTACACTTCGGAATTTCATGAAGGAGTGGGCCATAGACCCGCAGTACAAAGAAGACGTGTCCGGGTTTCTGCACACTACGCCCATCGTGTCTTACAACCGGTTTCTCCAGACGCTCGGCTTTCTCTTTTTATGTATCAATGACAAAAGCATTGATATTTATGAACATTTTGAATTTGATGCGAACGCCGCCGCGACCATTCAGGAGCTGTCTCATCAGCACACAGAGCAGGTATACGAATCAAAAGAAAGCCAACAGTATCACAACACCTGGAATTTTGAGCGCCAAATGCTCCAGTTTATTCAGGATGGCGATGCAGAACGGCTGAACGCTCTTCTACAGTCCACCTCGTCCGAATTAACAGAAGGGATTGTGGCCGATAACGCGCTGCGCCAGAGAAAAAACATTCTGATCTCCAGCATCGCCTTGGTCACCAGGGCCGCGATCACGGGCGGCATGGATATGGAGCAGGCCTACCAGCTTTCCGATATCTATATCCGTGAATGCGAGCGCAGCCAGAGCATCCCGTATATCTCCAATCTGGAGTACTCCATGCTGATCGATTTTGCGAAAAGGGTTTCCGAAACCAAAATTCCGGAAGGCATGTCCCGGGAGGTCTTCGACTGCGTCCAGTACATCACCCACCACATCAATGAGCCCCTCCAGGTCAGCGACATCGCGGATTATATTGGAAAAAGCCGCTCCTATCTCTCCGGCAGGTTCAAAAAGGAGCTCGGATTTGATATCAGCAGCTTTATCATGCGGTGCAAGCTGGAGGAGGCAAAGAGCCTGCTGACCTACTCAGATAAATCCTTAAGTGAAATCAGCTGCTATCTCTGCTTCTCCAGCCAGTCCTATTTTCAGAATGTATTTAAGAAAAAGTACGGCATGACGCCCAGGCAGTACCGGGAAAAGACGACACAGCTTAAGTCAGGCCGATAAGTCGAACTTTCCGCTGCCGAGCGCTTTCTCTTCCCCGTTCGGCAGGCGCAGCAGCGCATCCGTGTTGGCCGGGACGCTTCCTGAAATATGGATCACTCCGTCCTTCTTCTCCCAGCGCATTTCAATTCTGCCTCTTACACTGTCGTAAGAGCCTTCCGCATACGTAAGCGGCACGTCATATTCCGGCGCGAGCAGGATATGATCATAGGCTATGCCCACGTTCTGAATACCCAGAATCCTACGGTACATGAAATCACCGATGCAGCCGAATGCGTAGTGGTTGAAGGAGCAGTTATTCAGCTCGCCGTCCGTACGAATCGCGTCCCAGTTCTCCCAGATCGTGGTAGCACCCTTTTCCACCTCATAGAGCCAGGACGGGCACTTCGTCTGGAAGAGCACCTTCCATGCGGTGTCCTGATAACCGTAATCACACAGCACATCCATCAGATGCGGCGTGGACATAAAACCCGTGTCCAGGCAGCAGCCGTTATTCACAATCAGCTCATTGAGCCTTGCTGCGAATGCCTTTGCCGTTTCTTCGGACACCATATGATATTTCAGCGCAAGAATATAATTGCCCTGCATCTCCTGACCCAGCTTTAAATCCGGCGTCACATATTCTTCCTCAAACGCCTCACGAACGCGCTTCGCGTAAGCCTGATATTTCCCGGCATTTTCCGGATATCCCAAAACCTCAGAAATCTCCGCATACAGATCCGCAATGTGCGCCAGCAAAGCAGTATCCGCATAGTTCATGGTCAGAAACGCGGACATCGGACCGTCTGTGAAGCCCTGCTCATTGACCACGCTGGGAATAATCCAGTCGCCAAAATGGAAGCCGGAGTTGATCAGATAATGCTGGTTGTCCAGATGCCTGCCTTCCAGATTCTCATATTTAGAAGGTTCAAAACCCATTGTTGTATACGGATTCGGCAAATCATACGCCGCCTGCTCCATCGCTCCCAGCCATTTTCCCATGGCCTCGTAATTGTCAGCCAGGACGGACTTGTCGCCATACAGCTGATACAGCTGCCACGGAAGCGTCAGAATAACATCGCCCCAGCCGAGCGAACCGGCGCCCGCCTGCGATACATAGCTCTTAATCAGCGGCACCGTATTCTGCACCTGACCGTTTTCCAGCTGCTCCGCCCGGATGCTGCTTAACCAGCTTTTGTAGAACGCGGTCATCTCCTGATTGAACAGCGCTGTCGCGCCATACACCACCACATCGCCTGTCCACCCGGCCTTTTCTCTTGTCGGGCAGTCCGTCGGAATCGTGATGTTGTTGGACCGCTGGCTCCAGTAAATATTGCTCTGCAGCTGGTTGATCTTTTCATCCGAGCAATGAAAGGCTCCTGTCACACGGTTGTCCGAGCTGATGGCAAGCATGGTGAACTGCTCTTTTGTCCAGTCCGCACCGCCGGTCACGCGCACATAGCGGAACCCATGGTAGGTAAATTTCGGCTGATAGATTTCCACGCCATCGCCCTTACAGATATACGTATCCTTCTGACCTCTGTAGGAATCCGCGAAAATATAAAAGAAGTTTCCATCCTTATCAAGGCACTCTCCGTGCTCAAAGCTGATGCGCTCCCCCGCATTGCCCCTGATCGCCACGCGGGTCACACCGGCCAGGTTCTGCCCGAAGTCTACAACCGTCTCCCCTTTGGGTGTCGTCCATACTTTCTGCGCCGGGATTTCTTTGATAATCTTCGCCTGGGGATATTCCTGCGCTTCAAGCGTGTCATCCGGCGCATCCTTCACGAATACCGGATTCCAGCCTTTCTCCTCATAGGAAATCAGAGACGGATCCCCATCCTCCATTTCCGCATCATATACCTCGCCCAGGTACAGATCCGCCGACCGGACCGGGCCGTCATAGCTGTAAGACCAGCTCTGATCACTGGCGATGATTTCCGTCTCGCCGTTTTCATACCAGATACTCATCTGCATGAGAAGGCCCGGGACCTCGCCGTACTCACAGCCACGGCCGATCGCGATCTTGCCCTTGTACCAGCCGTCCGCAACCGTGACAGAAATCGCGTTTTCGCTCTCCAGCAGGTCCTCAATTTCATATACCTGGTACAGAATGCGCTTGTCATAGGTGGTGAAGCCCGGTTTCAGGACGCTTTCCGTTACATCCTGTCCGTTGATTTTCACATCATAAATACCGTGTGCCGTCACATACAGCCTGGCCTTTTTGATCTTCTCTCTGCAGGAGAAAGTTCTGCGCAGGCGCACCGCCGGGTCGTAGGGTTCAAGAGGTAATGCTTCCATGATATCTGTTTCCAGCTTCATCTCAACCTGCTCGCCGCGCATCATGGCGTCTATCATATCCTGCCATTCCCTGTAAGCCAGCTTGAGCGGATTGACTTCCAGCTGGGGAAGCGGTTTCGGCTCAATCCATTTCGCTCTCCACTCGTTCGCAGCAAAAAATGCGGTCTCAAAGCTGCACTTATCACTCGTCGCGCACTCACCCTGGTTGTCCCATACGGTAATCGTAAATTCATATCCGGAGCAGGACTGAAGTGCCTTGCCCTCGTACACGATGCCAATGGTCTCAGAGGACTCCCTCACACCGCTGTCCCAGACCATACTACCGTCTTCGTCCGTAACAAGGATCTGATATTTCGTCTGGCGTACATTCTCCTGATCGGAGGTGATGATCCATGAAAATGCTGGCTTCCTCACCGTGACTGCAATCGGATTGATCATATTTTCACAGGTAATCTGTTTGATTTTTAACATGTCGTTTTCCTTCTTTTCGTTGATTCATTGCCTTCTGTCGCTTCCATGCTCTCTACTGATTCAACGCCGCCAGCAGCTGGTTCATCGCTTCCTTCGTAAAGCCCGGCGCAAAGCTTAAGAGCTGACGAAGCGGCATGCCTTCCATCATCGCCGCGACCATGTCCTGACTGATGGCCTCCCCGGCCGCCTCACTCTGCTCCTGCTGCTCCCCGCCCTGGGCCATCATCTGTCCGAAAATCGCCATGCCCTTCGGATCCGCCATAATCTCGCCCAGCGTGGAATTCTTCGTAAAGACCTTCGGCAACACCATCTCAGAATCCACATGAATTGTCTTTGTCAGCACCACCTCCTGGGCGTTTAATCCAATCTGAATCTCGTACTCGCCGCTTTCTACACACCAGTCGTGAATGTCCGTATTCCAGTAAGCAAACGCGCGTCTGTCAAGCGTAAACGTCACGGTCTTTGTCTCGCCGGGTTTCAGCGCAATCTTGTCAAAGCCTTTCAGCTCTCTGACCGGGCGGATGATTCTGCCGCCCTTCGGCGCGACATACAGCTGCACGACTTCCCTGCCCGCCATGGAGCCGGTGTTGGTCACATCGACCGTGACGGTCAGATTCTGGCTTTCTTTGATGGACTCCTCACTGATGCACAGATTATCATACGCAAATGTCGTATAGGAAAGGCCATGCCCGAACGGGAATAAAACCTCCATCTCCTTCGACGTATAATACCGATATCCCACAAACACGCCCTCGGCGTATTCCGACTTGTCATTTTCACCGCCGAAAGTCAGATAACACGGTGTATCCTGCACACGAAGCGGGAAGGTCTCCGCTAAGTGTCCGCTCGGATTGACATTGCCGTACAGCACGTTCACCACCGCGCCGCCGACCGCCTGGCCGCCCAGATAGGTCTCAACGACCGCCTTCACCTGATGAACCCAGGGCATTTCCACCGGCGAGCCGTTGTGAAGCACCACAACTGTGTTCGGCTGCACCGCCGCGACCGCCTCAATCAGGTGGTTCTGGCAGTCCGGCATCCGCATATGTTTTCTGTCATATCCCTCCGATTCAAAATTATCTGGAAGTCCCGCGAAAATCACCGCCACATCCGCGTTCTTCGCCGCTTCAATCGCTTCCGCCTCCAGAGTCGCCTCAACTTTGTCCTCAGCATCGTCAAAGCCCTGCGCATATGTGACATTCTCCGCCTTCACATTCGCAATAAACTGCACAGCATCCAGCGCTGACTCTACTTTTGAGCTGTTCACATGGGAGCTTCCGCCGCCCTGATAACGGGGTGTCTTCGCATATTTTCCTATGAAAGCGGCTTTCTGATCGGAATTGAGAGGCAGCACACCGCCTTCGTTTTTCAGAAGGACAATACTCTCCTCCTCCATGCTCCTGGCGATTTCATGATCTTTTTCCCGGTCAAAAACCGCCTCCCTGTCACGGTTTTCCTCATAGCGAAAGATAATATTCAGAAGCTCCTCACAGCGTTTATCCAAGACCGCTTCCTCCAGCGTCCCGTTCTGCACTGCTTCCACAATCTCCGCATCCGTGATGCCCTGGCTGGAGGGCATCTCCAGGTTGCACCCTGCCTTCAGCGCCTCCACACGATCATCCATCGCGCCCCAGTCCGTCATCACATAGCCATCAAAGCCCCACTCTTCCCGTAGAATATCATTGAGCAGCTCCTTGTTTTCACATAGATACGTGCCGTTTAGCTTATTGTAGGAATTCATGATGGTCCACGGCTTTTCCTTTTTCACCATGCCCTCAAAGGACGCCAGGTAAATCTCCCGCAGGGTACGCTCATCCATTTCAGAAGAGCTGGTCAGCCTGTGATATTCCTGATTGTTCGCAGCAAAGTGCTTCGGGCTGGTTCCTACATTCTTACTCTGCACGCCGTGCACGAGCGCGCCCGCAATCTCCGTCGACACCAACGGGTCCTCCGAATAATACTCAAAATTACGTCCGCAGAGCGGGGAACGCTTGATATTCATCGCCGGCCCAAGAATGGTGCTTAAATTTTCCGCCTGGCACTCCTCTCCCAGCGTCTCGCCCAGCTTTGTAACCATGTCCCGGTTAAAGCTTGAAGCCGTCGCGCAACCAGCCGGGAAGCAGACCGCCCTGATGCTGTCGTTCATTCCCAGATGATCCGCCGCGTCCTCCTGCTTCCTTAAGCCGTGGGGGCCGTCGGATACCATTTCCGAAGGAATCCCCAGGCGCTCCACGCCCTTCGTATGCCAGAAATCAAGCCCGGAGCACAAACCGGCCTTCTCTTCCAGAGTCATCTGCACGATTAATTTTCTGATTTTCTGCTTTTCCATATGATGCTTATCTCTCTTCCTGATTTTCTATCAGAGATGTATTTCATCTCTGGTAAAAAGAGGCCTCCCCATCCTTTGACAGGGAGACCTCCGTTATGCTTCAACTCCCAGTCTCTTACTTCGACGCAGTCATTTTCCTGACTGTCCAGGCTCATTGACTGAAGCCCGGTTGTGTCATTCGCTTACCGTTTTCTTACTTCTGCTCTGCGGCCTCTCTTGCCGCGATTTCTTCCTTCATGGCCGGAAGTCTCTTCTCCAGATCAAACTGGCTTACCAGTACAAGCATGATAATGAACATAACAAGCGGCAGAACAATACTAAATCCATAAATAGCCGTCCTCGTAGCAGTTGTAGCCACCTCAAGCGATGCATCATAACCAACTGCTGCCAGAATCCATCCGATTGCCGCGGAACCAATGCCGCTTCCGACCTTGCCGCCGAAGCTTGATGCAGCGTTGGAGGAGGCTACCATCCGCTTTCCATATTTATACTCATTGTAATCAATACTCATAGCCGTCATAGTACCAACAAGGCACATCATCGGAATTGTCGCGAATGTATTGATACATCCAAAAATCATGTAGCAGGTGAAATTATTCCTTGTAAAAAGCAGAAGCAGGTTGCCAATGACTCCCGCCGTAAAGCTTACATTCAGTGTCTTCACAACGCCAAGGTGCTTAATCATCGGGCCAACCAGGATAAATCCAAGCAGGGTCGGAATAAGGCCAACAGCACCAAGCACACTGACCAGGTTATCATTGCCGAAAATCCACTTGCAGTAATAGGTTCCGGAGGCTGATGTCAATGCATAAAGGATACATGACATCAGGTTCACCACGAGAACGATCACCCAGTACTTGTTGTGGAACAGCTTTTTAACTGCATCCCTGAAGGGAACCGGATCCTCTTCCTTAATATCCTCGGGTCTTACCTCTGTGCCGGATTCCGTCGCTGTCTCACGGCTTGTCAGATAACAGATCAGCGCAGCAAGAATAATGATAATGCCCAGGACAAAGCCGAATTTAATCCAGGCGCTCTGTGTTCCGCCAAGGGCGTTCGTTATCGGAATAATGCAGATCGCCAGAACAAAACCAGCCACGTAACCGGAAGCGGATCTCCAGATACCCATATTACCGCGTTCTTCCTGGCTGTTCGTGCGAACCGTCATAAGAGACGTATACGGAACCGCCATTGCTGTGTAGAATACTGCGGAAAGCAGGATGTTTGTAATCAATGCGTAGATAATCTGTACACTGCTGACTGTATTCGGTACACAGAATATCAGTACCACCACAATACCTGCCGGAATACCCGCCTTCAGCATCCATGGGCGGTATTTCTCCTTACCAGGCTTTGTGTGGTCAATGATGTTGCCCATAATCAGATCGGTGAATGCATCAAAAATCTTCACAATCAACAGTACCGTTGCAACAGCCGCCGGAGCCATATACACCTTGTCTGTGTAAAAGTACGTCAGCTGTCCGACCAGACCGGAAATCGCGTTCAACGCGAACTGCCCAGTGCAGTCACCGAAGTAATCCTTGACGCGCATGACCTTCTGCACGCCGAATTTGTCCTTTCCCAGTGGTTTCTTTGCCATTATGTAGCCTCCTCCTTTGCTCTTTCGTGAGCTCTCTTTGTTATGAATAAAGGATAGCACCTGGTTTCCGTATTTTATTGTAATTTCGGATGATTTTTTGTAATTTTAAAGTCGTTTATGCCTGCTATATCAGTTATTCTGCGACTTCATCCAACTGATTGCCAGATCCGGCCAGACCGCCACCTCTCTGGCTGCCACGCCGGATGCCGGCCTCGGACTGTCCGGGTCATAATTCTCCGGGTCCATGTAAGCAAAAGCATCCAGCAGCTGTTTCTTAGCTTCTTGCGGCAGCGGCAGCGCGCCGCTCTTTACCGCATAGATGATATTCATGGTCTGCTCCATGGTATACGGGTCCCCCAGATCGCCCGTCTCCCACACTTCATCAGAAAGGGAAAGTCCGTGCGCACCTTTCGGGAAGAGGTGGTATTCAAAGGATATGCCCGCATCTTTCAGCGCCTTCATCATCAGCATGCTGTTTTCCACTGGGACGAGTTCATCGCTGACCGTCTGCCACAGAAACATCGGCGGAGTCTGATCTGTCACCTGCTTTTCCAGTGAAAAATAAGAAAGCTCCTCCTGAGTTGCATTCTCTCCGCATAAGGCTACAAACGAATCTCTATGTGCCTGCTTACCCGCTGTAATAACAGGATAGGAAAGGATGACACCTGTCGGGCGGTTTGCAAACGGATGATATTTCGCATTCGTATCCTCCGTATCCTGCCAGTGTACTGCAAGTGATCCAGCCAGATGCGCACCCGCAGAAAACCCGCAGAGATACAGATCTTCGCTTACACCAAACTTCTCCTTGTTGGCGCGCACAAACCGAACCGCTCTGGACAGATCATGGAGCGGCTGGAGCTTTAACGGCGCTATGCCGATCAGATTGGTCGTATACGTCAGCACAAAGCTCTGATAACCGGCCTCATAAAATTTCTTCGCCACAATCTCTCCTTCCGTCGGGGATACAACACGGTATCCGCCGCCGGGAACGACAATCATCGCCGGCCTTGTGTTCTCATCCTCATGTAAATATGCATGGATGTTCGGCGTAAAGCCAAACGCTCCCGCGTACTGGTATTCTCCGTCTTCCCAGATTGTGTAAATGTTATTCATTTCGTCTTTTCTCCTTTCCTTTTAACCCTCTCTCTCAAAGCATGCCGTTAGAGCTTCCTCAAATTTCGGCAGCCACCATTCCAGATATCCGGCCTGCGTGGGATGAATGGAATCAGCCATGTACAGGCTTCGCTGTTCACTGGTAATATCGTTAAAGTCCTCGTCGTTCCATAAGTCAATCACACCAATCCCCCATTTTTCCTGGATCTGCGTAAGCAACTCCACCATTGCGGCATACTGCTCACTGTCATACTGACTGTTGGTATAAAAATAAACAGGACAGCCCCAATTCTCCTCGGCATAGGCAATGATATATTCCATCGCGCCTGCCACAGTGGAGGTATCAAAGTCATCGATATCTGTAGAAGCACTGACAGTTCCCAACGTCTTATTCTGTGTGGCGTCATTGGTGGAAAGCTGGCAGACAAGCAGATCCAGCGCGGAGATATCCAGTCTTTTCAGGCGGCTGATATAGGAATTGGTGCCGCTCTCCACCAGCGTCGTGCCGGAGACGGCCTCCTTAATGGACACGCAACCATATTTTGCCTCCAGATAATCCGCAAAGGAGACTCCCTTCGACGAAGCACCATAGGTGACAGAGGAACCCAGGAAGAGAATGGTCTTTCCTTCCAGAACGCTTCCCTGTACCTGCTCAACAGTTTCCGGTGAATACGCCGCGGCATTGCCCGGCAATGAGGCTGTTTTCACATCATGCAGCTTCGCAAACGGTCCCCAGGACCATTGATAGCCGCAGAACGCTGTCCAGGCGGTAATCAGTACGACGATACAGATCACAATAATCAGAATTCTTTTTTTCATGTTCGTTTACTCCATTCTTCAGTTTTACTGTATACAAAATACACCATTATGGAAATGGTGTATTGTAATTTCAGGTTTCATTTTGTAAATTTATCCCTTCCCTGTAATCATGGTTCTGATTCCCTGAAAGAAATGCC
>JAJQGR010000227.1 GCA_021200345.1 Lachnospiraceae bacterium
CAGGTGGACGCGATATGTAGTTATTTTATCCTAAAGCGGGGATAAAGTAAAGGAAAAGGTTGTCAAGATTTGGATAATTTGATATATTGTAATTGTTTTTGGCTTTTGGAAAGGAGATCCCATGAAGCTTTTAAGTGTGGTGGTACCCTGTTATAACGAGGAAGAAAATATAGCCCTCTTTTATGAGGAATTTATCAAAAATCAGCCCTACTTTGCGAAAAGGGGGATGGAGTTTGAGATGATCTATGTGGATGATGGATCCAAAGATCATACCAGAGAGGAAATCCGTAAGCTCCATGAGCGTGACAGCCGGGTGCGTATGATCTCTTTTTCCAGGAATTTTGGCAAGGAGGCCGGGCTTCTGGCCGGTTTTGAGCACACCAGAGGAGATTATATCGTGGCAATGGATGTGGACTTGCAGGATCCCCCCGCGCTTTTGCCGGAGATGTTTTCATATATTGATGAGGGGTATGATTCTGTGGCGACCCGCAGAGTGACCCGCAAGGGGGAGCCTCCTCTTCGCTCTTTCTTTGCCCGCTGCTTTTATAAGCTGATGCGGCATATCAGCAAAACGGAGATCGTGGACGGCGCCAGGGATTACCGGCTGATGACCAGACAGGTAGTGGACGCCATTCTTTCCATGAAAGAATATAATCGTTTTACGAAGGGAATTTACGGCTGGGTCGGCTTTGAGACCAAGTGGATTGAGTTTGAGAATGTGGAACGGATCAAGGGAGAAACCAAATGGTCGTTCTGGAAGCTGCTGCTCTATTCCCTGGAGGGCATTATGGCATTTTCTACGGTTCCGCTTTCTATCGCCGCTTTTGTAGGGATCTGTTTTTGCGTGATTGCTTTTGCAGCAATGGTTCTCATCATCATCCGGACACTGATCTGGGGGGATCCGGTGGGAGGCTGGCCGTCGCTTGTGTGTATTATCACACTGGTTGCCGGAGTGCAGCTGTTCTGTATCGGTATTATCGGTCAGTATCTTGCCAAGACATATATGGAAGTGAAAGGAAGGCCCATCTATATTGTAAAGGAAGAGCTATGACCGGGTCACATAAAATTTGAAATGTATCACAGCAGACGACAAAATGCGCGATGAGTTTCGCTTCACAAAAATCGACGCCTGTGTTAAGATTTCCCCATCGGTAACGCAAAAATGCCGTTATCCGGCAAAATACCAGATGTGGAAAGGGGAATTTTACTATGGATATTTTGGCGATTGAGGAGGTGCAGTTGGAGAGCTACGTGACCAGGATTATGCTGGATGTGGGCGTACCCGCCCACCTGAAGGGCTATCATTATCTGAGGGATGCGATTATGCTTTCCAGCAGGGATATGGAGGCGGTGTCCAGCGTGACCAAGCTTCTGTATCCTACCATTGCAAAGCATTTCAGGACTACTGACCAGAAAGTGGAGCGGGCGGTCAGAAATGCCATTGAGGTTTCCTGGCAGAGAGGAAACAGCGCCACCTTTGAGGAATTGTTCGGTTATTCCAATGAGCATGGCAGGCATCGGCCTACCAACAGCGAGTATATCGCGCGAATTGCCGACAAGGTGAGGCTGGATGTAAAAGCACTCTGAGCGAAAGAAAAGTCTTCTGCTGTAGCATGGCTAAGGTGGGAGACTTTTTCTTTTTTTAAAACATTGTGATTTGAAAGATTGCTTTCGGGGAATGTGTGATGATTGATCTGACGGCGGGGCTGATCATCCTGTGGGGATGCGTGGAGGCAGCCTACCTGTGCGTATTATTTGCGGGGGGAACTCTGGGACTTTTTGAAAAACTGCTGGCGCCTGCTCTTGCGGTGGGAGTGATTCTTGCCTGTGTCCTTTGCAGCCTGTACCGCAGATGGCAGCAAAAGCGCATGCCGGTGACGGAGGTGCAATGCAGAATCCTGGTCAAAAACGGCGGCATATCCCTTGTGGTGCTGGCGGTGGCGGGAATGGCAACGCTTTCGCATTTTATGGGAAATTATGTAGTGGACCTGACGGACGCGGTATATGAAATGGCAATCAACACTGCCGACAGCGGGCTTCTGATGGTGCAGCATCCGTTTACCGGGCAGGTGGCGGGAAGCATTCCGCGGCGCCTGCAGATTCTGGGGCTTTCCACGCTGTATGCGGCCGTGATGGACATGACAGGGGTTTCCGCCTATACGCTGATGGGGCAGATCATACCGGTGCTGATCTGGCTTTGGAGCCTGGGAATTTTTTTCTCTCTGGGAAAAGTGCTTTTGCGGGGCAGGGAAAAATATGTCTGGCTGTTTGTGGGGCTGATTGCTTTCTGGTATGTGCTGACTTCCCAAAGCGAGGGCATGACCGGGTACCGGCTTTTTTACGCCGGTTTTTCCGGGGAGACCATCCGCGCCTGTGTGCTGCTGCCTTTCTGTATACTGGCCTGCTGTCGGAAGCAATGGCTGCCGGCGCTTCTGGCGGTAGTGGGTGAGGCCACGCTTGTGTGGACAACCTATGGCGTTGGTTACTGCGCTCTTGTCACCGCTGTCTTCTTTCTGGTGACCCTGTGGCAGAACAGGAGGGCGCGGGCATGAATCAGTATTTTCTGAAATGGCAGGAGGGTGTGGCCGCCTTTGGGCAGGAGCAGGGCGTTTTGCTGCTGCTTTTCGTGTTAAGTATTTTCTGCTGTATCCGTTGGGGAAAAGAGCCGGATCACCGCTTCGCCCAGGGCGGAGGGATCCTTGCGCTGCTTGTCTTTGTGCCGGTTACAGGAACGCTTTTGCTGTGGGGGTACAGCGGATTTTATGACTGGCAGGATTTGCTCATGACCGTGCCGCTGATGTCAGTGATTGCGCTGGGGGGATGCCTTGCTGTGGAAAAAGGCTCCGGATACCACCGGACAGAAGTCTCTGTTCTGTGCCTGCTTTTTTGCCTGCTGGCGGCCACGAACTTTCATGTTTTTGATCAGCGGGAGAAGTCGGCATGTTACGGCATCCCGGCCTGGGCCCAGGAGGCGTATGATGCCCTGACAGAAGCTGTGGGCGACAGAGAACTGCTGATCCTGGGGGACAATGACCTTATGATGTACGCCCGTCTGTACAGCCAGGACTGGTACCCGGTGTATGGCCGGGATCTGTGGGATACGCAGGCGAAGGGCTATGTGGAATATGATTACGGGACTGAGGAGACTCAGATCTGTGATATTCTGGCGCTGGACACGCTGAGCGAGGCAAATGGGAGGATTTTAGAGTCTTATGTGGAGGAAAATCAGCCGGACTGTCTGATCGTGCTCTCATCCTGGGAGGCGGTACTGGCTCTGCCCACTGATTACAATTTGGTAACATTATCGGGGCAATATATAGCTTATATTAAAAATATACCCGAGGAAGAAACATGAATGATCTGGTGAGCATTATTGTGCCTGTATATAATGTAAAAAATTTTATTATAGAAACCATAGGATATGTTCGTGCTCAGAGCTATACGAACTGGGAACTGATTCTCATAGAGGATCATTCGGATGACGGGACAGGAAAACTTCTGACAGAATATCTGGATGAGCTTCAGGATGACAGGATCCGTGTGATCTGGCTGGATGAGAACGCCGGACCGGCGGCAGCCAGAAATCTGGGAGTGGAGCAGTCCCGGGGACGCTACATCGCCTATCTGGACGCGGATGATATCTGGGAGCCGGACAAGCTCCTGCGTCAGCTTGGCTTCATGAGAGAAAAGAAAGCCGCGTTTTGTTTTGGCAATTATGAATTTGCCGATGAGCAGGGGGCAGGCACGGGAAAGGTAGTCCATGTGCCGGCCACGCTGACTTACAGACGGGCGCTGCGCAATACCACCATATTTACCTCTACAGTGATGATGGATACAGAGCAGATTGACCGGGCGAAGATCCGTATGCCTGATGTGAAGAGCGAGGATACGGCGCTGTGGTGGCAGCTGCTGCGTTCGGGATATATTGCTTATGGATTTCAGGAGACGCTTGTCAGGTACCGCAGACCTGTAAAGAGTCTTTCCTCCAATAAATTGACGGCGATAAAAAGAATCTGGGCTCTATACCGGAAAGTGGAAAAGCTTGGCGTTTTGTACAGCGGCTATAATTTCTGCTTCTGGGCGTTCAGAGCAGTGCGCCGGAGGGTATAAATGAAAAGATTTGGTGAATTCAAAAGACTGATCGTTCTGTGTTTTTCTCTGATTACAATTGCCAGCGAATCGCTGGTTTACTGTCATTTCTGGTATAACAGATATTCCATTGAAATTCGCAATAATCTGTGGTTTACTACAAAGGGACACTGGCTTGCCATTGCGATTTATGTGGTGCTGCTGTTCGCTTTTTCTACCATGTATGGGGGCCTCAATATCGGGTACCTGAAGGCTTCGGAAGTCATTTTTTCTCAGATGTTCTCTATTATCGCCACCAATGTGATTACTTATGGACAGATTTCTCTGATGAACTGGGGACTGATGTATCCGCCCACTTTTATCAAGATGACCATTTATCAGGCGGCGGTGTCGTTATCCTGTTCTGTGTTTTTTTACTGGCTGTACCGGAAGATTTTTCCGCCAAGGCGGCTGCTGCTGGTGCATGGGGACCGCCCTTACGATGACCTGGTCAGAAAATTTGAGAGCCGCAAGGATAAATATGAAATTTCCAAATGTATTGATATCCGGGAAGGCCTGGACAGGGTCTGCGCGGAGGCCTGCGAGCGTTATGACGCGGTGGTGATCGGGGATATCGATGTAGGCAGCCGCAATAAGATCTTTAAATTCTGCTATGGAAAGGGAATTCGCACCTATATTCTTCCGAAAATTTCCGATGTGATTCTGAGCGGGGCGGAGGAAATGCATATTTTCGATACGCCCATGTTCCTGACCAGAGAGTACAGTTTACGGATAGAGGAGAAATTTATCAAACGGCTGATGGACATTGCGCTGTCTCTGATTCTTTTGGTATTGTCGTCCCCTTTTATGCTGCTGACGGCCCTGGCAGTGAAGCTTTATGATGGTGGGCCGATTCTGTATAAACAGATCCGCTGTACAGAGAATATGAGGGAGTTTCATATCCTGAAATTCCGCAGTATGCGGGTGGATGCGGAGAAGGACGGCGTGGCCAGACTTGCCAGCAAGAATGATGACCGGATCACGCCGGTGGGCAGGGTGATCCGAAAATGCAGGCTGGATGAGCTGCCTCAGCTGATCAACATCCTGAAGGGGGATATGTCCTTTGTGGGACCCAGGCCCGAGCGGCCGGAGATCATCCGCCAATATATGGAGGTCATGCCGGAATTTGTGTACCGTACCAAGGTAAAAGCGGGGCTGGCAGGATATGCCCAGATTTATGGGAAATACAACACCACTCCTTATGATAAGCTGAAGCTGGATCTGACCTACATTGAAAACTATTCTGTCTGGCTGGATCTGCGCCTGATGCTGCTGACACTGAAGATTTTGTTCTGGCCGGACAGCACAGAGGGTGTGGAGGCGGAGCAGGTGACGGCCTTTAAGGAAGAAGTGTACCGGCAAAAGGATGCGGACAGGTCTGTTCACAGGGATGATGAGGAATAAAAAATGGAAGAAGACAGAAAATGGGATTTCTACAGGGAGCCCTTTGATCTGAAATTATTTCTGCTGCGCATGCTGCGGAAATGGTATGTGTTTGTACTCTCCGCCCTGGTCGGCGCTCTGCTGCTTGGCGGAGGGTATTTTCTGGTAAAGGTGGCGTTTGCTCCTGCCAGGGAATATCAGGCGGATGTGATCTGCTATATGGAATATGCGGTGGATCCTGACGCCTCCGACTCCTACGCGACGGATTATTTTAATGAATACACATGGAATGAGTGGATTGTCTGTGATGAAATTCAGACAATCATCTCTGAAAGCCTGGGCTATGAGATTTCGGAGACAGAGCTTGCCGGTTATGTCACCACTACTGTTCCGGCGGATGTCAGACTGCAGACCCTGTCTGTGGTGACCTCTGATCCGGAGCTGTCCCTGGCCATCGCCAGATGCTATGAGGAGTGGCTGCCTTTGTTTGCGCAAAATCAGAGGGAGCTTGACAGCATCCGGGTGATTGACAGTCCGGAACAGGCCTACCTGATCACGGCGGACGTGAGAACCTTTCGCGCCACAGTGCTGGGAGCGGTGATCGGCCTGTTTTTGTGCTGTATGATTGTGTGGCTGTCCTATCTTTCCGACGATCGTGTCTGCCTGCCGGGACAGCTGGGAGAAAGGCATGGCCTGAAAGTGTTCGGTGCCTTCGGTCAGGGAGAGCTTGAGGAGAATATCCGATACGGCACAA
Source organism: Lachnospiraceae bacterium (assembly GCA_021200345.1). Taxonomy (GTDB): domain Bacteria; phylum Bacillota; class Clostridia; order Lachnospirales; family Lachnospiraceae; genus RGIG6307. Next base: position 6,266 of record JAJQGR010000227.1, read on the forward strand.
AGAACCTGGAAACCATCGCCCTGGCGGGATTAAATGGCGCAGCGGGCTGCATGGAGGCGCTGGCCTGGTGCAGGTCTGTGTTCCCGGAGAAAACCTGGGAGGGCGTAATGGGAACCCTGCAGGCCCCTGAAGGGGCGGCGAAGCTGCGGGACGCAGACGGGGTTATTCTGGTGGTGGAAGCAAAAGTGGATACCAGCGCTCTTGTGGAGCGGATGCTTTCTTATTACAGGCAGCAGGACATTGTGCTGACGGGTGCGGTGCTGTGGGGTGCTGATGGGAGACTTTTGCGCGCCTATTACGGGACGGAAACCCTGCGTCAGACTTTTCATCGCCGGAGAAAAGAGCGGGAGAGCGGATCATGAGAGTGGAAGTGCTGGTATCCTGTCTGAATGCGGATGTGAAGCCGCTCATTCAAAAGATGAAGCTGGAATCTGACGCGGTGATTGTGAATCAGTGCGACAGAGAGGGCGAGGAGCGGTATGCGCTGTTCCATGGCAAAGAGGAGAATGGACAGCCGGAGCTTTTGCCTGATGGTGAGGAGGTTGCGGCGGGTTGCGGCAGGGTAAGGGTGTACTGCTCCCCGGAGCGGGGGGTGGGCAGGAGCCGCAATCAGGCCATGTCACATGCGGAGAGAGAGTTCTGCATTTTCGGTGATGAGGATATTGTCTACCGGGAGGGATATGGGCTGGCCATTGCGGAAGAGTTTGACCGGCATCCGGAGGCGGACGGCCTGCTCTTTCAGGTGGAGGTGGATCCATCGCGTAAGACTTACCAGAATGACCAGTTTGGACCGGTGGGCCTTTGGAATTGTGGCCGGTACCCTGCCTACAGCATGGCGTTCAGGACAGAGAAGCTTCTGAAAAGCGGCGTCCGGTTTTCCACATTGTTTGGCGGCGGCGCCCGTTTCAGCAATGGGGAGGACAGCCTGTTTATCCGGGATTTTCTGAAGGCCGGACTGAAATTATATAAAACGCCGGTATGTATTGGGGAAGAGGTTCTAAGGCCGTCCACCTGGTTTACCGGCTATCATGAAAAATTCTTTTTTGACAGGGGAGTGCTTTACCATTTTCTTTATGGATGGGCTGCGCCCCTTTGGGCGTTTCGCTTTGTGTTTACCAAGCGCAAACTGATGTGTCAGGAAATTCCCTGGAGAAAGGCCTTTAAACTGGTCTGCCGGGGAATCCGGGAGGGGCGCAGGATAGAGAGAGAAGAGGGAGATGAAGCTTAGCATTATTACAGTGAGCCTGAATTCAGGCGATAAATTATTAAAAACCGTGCAAAGCGCTGTTTCCCAAAGCTTCAGGGATTTTGAACTGATCGTCAAGGACGGGGGCTCCGGGGATGGGTCAGTGGAGAAGCTGGAAAGCTGGCTTGCTCAAAATAAGGAGGCCAGGGTTCGCATTATCCGGGAAAGGGATTCCGGGATCTACGATGGAATGAACCGGGGGGCGGCGCTGGCGAGGGGAGAGTATCTGTACTTTCTGAACTGTGGGGATCTCTTTCACGGACCGGACGCGCTGAAACAATTTGTGGCCGGGATGATGGCTTTGGCTGGGGAAGGGCAGGTATTGCTTTATTATGGAAATGTATATGATGTGCTGCGGGGAAGCGTGGTGCAGTCCAATCCCCGGATGAACGCCTTTGCCTGCTACCGGCATGTGCCCAATCATCAGGCCTGTGTGTACCACAGGAGCCTGTTTTCAGAGAGAGGGTATCGCACGGAATACAGGGTCAGAGCGGATTATGAGCATTTTCTGTGGTGCTTTTTTGAAAAAAAGGTTTCTCCAAAGTATGTGCCGGTAACACTGGCGGATTACGAGGGCGGCGGATTTTCGGAGACTTCCGTAAACAAAAAGCGGTCCGCCTCGGAGCATAAGGAGATTACGGGACTTTATATGTCGGTGGGGCAGAGATTTTGGTTCCGGGCGGCGCTGATTGTGACGCTGCAGCCTCTTCGGACGGCGTTGGCGGAGAATGAGGCGACGGGAAAGGCTTATCAGAAATTCAAGAAGTTGATTTATCGAAAATAGGTAGAAACTTATGGCAGTATATCTTACACTGACGGCCGTGGTATTGATTCTGGCCTGGCAGGTTCAAAACGGCATATACGCAAAGCAGAAGCTGACAGGGCAGATTCCCTGGGGAATGGAGCAGCAGCAGGCGAAAAATGCTGCGGCCGCGCTGGGAATCTTTGCGCTTTTGGCCGCCGTCAGTGCCTGCCGGATTGCGGTAGGCAATGATTACTGGGTATACCGGGAGATCTTAAAGCTGATTTATGCCGGACGGGATGTGGCTTCGGAGCCGGGCTTTAATTTTATCGTCTACTGGATGCTGAAGCTGTGGGGCTATGACAATTATCTGCCCATCTTTGGCGTGTTTTCCGTGGCGACAGTGGGCTTCATGGTAAAAGCTCTGTATGATCAGGCGGAATGGTTCTGGGGCAGCCTGTTTATTTTGATGACCAGCGGGTACTATTTTTCCAGCTTAAACAGTGTGCGGTATTATCTGGTGGTGGCCATGGTGATGTACGCTGCGAAATATCTGCTGCGGGAGGAATATCTGAAGTTCATTCTGTGGATTTGCTTTGCCGCACTGTTTCATAAGTCGGTGCTGTTGGTCATTCCAGGTTACCTGATCTTGTACTGGCTCTCCAGGAAAAAGCTGCGTCCCTGGATGATTGCCGCAGGCGGCGCGCTGATTGCGAGCCTGGTGTTATTTCAGGATGTTTATCGGAAGATCATTTTTCTGTTTTATCCTTTTTATGAGGAATCTGCTTTTGACACGGGAAGTATTTCCGTTGTGAACGTGGGGATGGGGCTGTGCTGCCTGATTCTGTGCTTCCTCTGCTATGGAGTATGGAAAGAGGACAATCCGCACATCCGTTTCTGGGTGTGGGTAAACGCGGCGGGGCTTGTGATCAATTTGTTTGGATCGTTCATTCCGGAAGTAACCCGGGTGGGGAATTATTTTAAGGTGATACAGGTTTTTCTGATACCGGCGCTGCTGTATCAAATGCCGGATGGAAAATGGAAAAAGCTGCTGACAGCGGGGACAGTGGCGGCGTTTCTGATTTATTTTGCGTTCTTTCTGAAATCAGCCTATGATGTAGATATCAGGCTATTGCCGTACAGGAAGTGGATATTTGACTAAGGGGAAAGTTACCATGAGAGTGCTTTGTGTTTGCAAAGTAGTATTGCCGCAGATTGCGGCCGAGCTTCATCTTGACGCGGGCAATAAGGAAGGATGGGTCGGAGGACTGTACCGGGCGGTGATCGGGGAGCTGGCCAGGCAGGGGATTTTGCTGGGTGTTGCGTTCCCCATTGCCAAAGGCCAGGATACGGTGCGTGGCAGTCTGGTAGTCAATGAGGATTATGACCTGCAGTATTTTGGCTTTCGTGAGGAAAGCCTGAACGCGGAAAATTATGATGTGGAGATGGAGAAGGATTTAAGCGACATTATGACCTCCTTTGAGCCGGACATTCTGCATTGCTTCGGCACGGAGTATCCTCATACGCTGGCGGCGGTGAAAATGTTTTCCAGGCCGGATCGGACGCTGATCGGCATTCAGGGGCTGTGCCGGGTATATGCAAAGGGGTACATGGCCAATATGCCAAAGTCGGTGCAAAACAGCGTGACGCTGCGGGATTTTTTGCGAAAGGACAGCCTGAAAGAACAGCAGTTAAAATATGAAGGCCGGGGGCAGTGGGAGCTGGCGGCGGTGAAATGGACCGGCCATGTGACGGGACGAACCCGGTTTGATCGTTACTGGACACAGAAGTGGAATCCTACCGTCCGGTATCACGAGATGCAGGAGACATTGCGGCCGGAGTTTTATACCGGTCAGTGGAGTGAGGAAGGCTGCGAGCGCCATCGGATTTTCTTAAGTCAGGGGGATTACCCCATCAAAGGGCTTCATTATATGCTGCTGGCGCTGCCGGAAATTCTGGAGAAATATCCGGACACCCGGGTGTACGTGGCCGGCAACTGCATTTTGCGGAAGCCCGGTCTGGAAAGCTTCGTGAAATTATCCGCCTACGGAAAGTATATTCAGAAGCTGTTAAAAAAGAACCACATCGGGGACAGAGTACATTTTCTGGGAAAATGTAACGCCGGGGAAATGAAGGAGCAGTATCTGAAAAGCCATGTGTTTGTGTGCCCCTCCACCATGGAGAATTCACCGAACTCTCTTGGAGAGGCCATGCTTTTGGGCACGCCGGTGGTGACCGCGGATATTGGAGGGATCCTTTCCATGCTCTGTGCCGACGAGGGTTATATTTATGAGGGCTTTCGTGTGGAAAAGGCTCAGGAGCCCGGGGAACTGAAGCGAATTGTGGAAAATCTGAGTAAGGCGATACTGGAAGCTTTTGATGATCCGGAAGAGATGAGACGGCGGGCAGCGAAGGCCAGAGGCCATGCCATGCGGACCCATGATCCGAGGACCAATCAAAAGCGTCTGATAGAAATTTACAGGGAGATCGACGAAACATGAATCTGGTGTTTGTCTCCAATTATTTTAATCATCATCAGCAGCCCGTATCTCAAAAGCTGCAGGAGCTGTGCACCCAGGCTGGTGGAAGCTATTTTTTCATACAGACGGAGCGCATGGAGGAGGAGCGGGTGGCCATGGGCTGGGGAAATGCCCTGGGAAGCGTGGGCTTTGTCAGAAATTATTGGGAAAACCCCGAGGATTGCCAGAGGTTGATTGATCAGGCCGACGCGGTGATTTTCGGAGGCACGGATGAGGAAAGCTATATACAGAACAGACTGAAGGAAAAGAAGCCTGTCTGGCGCTACAGCGAGCGTTTATATAAGGAAGGAAGATACCGGTTTATCACGCCCAGAGGACTGCGCAGAAAATTTCTGGATCACACCAGACATAACGGGGAGCGGGTGTATCTGCTCTGCAGCGGGGCCTATGTGGCCGGGGATTTCCGCATGGTGGCGGCCTATCCGTTCAAAAAGTTCCGCTATGGATATTTCCCGGAGCATAAGGTTTATGATGCGGACGCTTTGATTGAAAGAAAATACGCCAAGAGCAAGGCCATACAGCTGCTCTGGGCGGCCAGAATGATTGACTGGAAACATCCGGAGCGGGCGGTGCTGATCACGGAGGCGCTTTTAAAGGATGGCTTTGATGTCCATTTGACGATGGTAGGCGGCGGCCCGGAGGAAAAACGGGTGCGGGAGCTGATTGCGGGCAAAGACCTGGAACAGAAAGTGACGCTTCTTGGATTTCAGGATCCTGGGGCTGTCCGGAGC
>JAJQGR010000006.1 GCA_021200345.1 Lachnospiraceae bacterium
AGGAGGAGGTTTCGCCGGAGGGGATCAGCTCGTCGGTGGTGGTCACCGGATCCATGATCTGAGAGCAGACTCGCAGCAGAATATTGTCAGCAAGCGCTTCCATGGCGGGCCAGTCCTTGATATTGGGACCATAAATCAGCTCTTCCTTTGAATCGGCCTTGCTGAAGCCATTGTAAATACGTTTCTCATAGGAGGTGGGGTCAAACTCATAAGCAGGTACCTGGTAATCATCGGCGACCTGGGTAGCGGCGGTCAGCACTCCTCCGTTGGCCGCGGTGGCCGCAATGCTTCTGGCATCCATCAGCGCTACTGCTGCCATCTGACCGTTGCCGGGCTTGGATCCTTCCCGGTTGGGGAAGTTTCTGGTGGCGTGGCGGATGGAAAGGCAATCATTGGCTGGCGTGTCGCCTGCGCCGAAGCAGGGACCGCAGAAAGCGGTGCGCAGAATGGCTCCCGCTGCCATCAGGCTGTTTGCGGCTCCTTTTTTGACCAGATCCATGAATACAGGCTGGCTGGAGGGATAGACGGAGAGCTGGAAGATCCCGTTGCCGCAGGAAGCCCCCTCCAGAATATGGGCCGCCTCCATGACGTTGGTGTAGGTGCCGCCGGAGCAGCCGCCGATAAAGCCCTGCTGAACGGTCAGCTTCCCATTTACAATCTTGTCGGTCAGATGGTAGTCTCTGCCAGAAATTCTCTTTGCCTCTTTTTCCACATCCGCTAGTACATCGGACAGCCTGGAGCCGGTCAGATCCTCAATCTCAAACACGTTGCTGGGGTGGAATGGCAGGGCGATCATGGGCCTGACAGTGGACAGATCTACGTATACGCAGCCGTCGTAATAGGCTACATCAGCGGGAGAAAGCTGTCTGTAAGCGTCCGCTCTGCCATGCTCCGTCAGATAATCTTTGGTATCATCATCCGTACACCAGACACTGGACAGGCATGTGGTCTCGGTGGTCATCACATCCACGCCGTTGCGGTAATCGGTGGTCATGGAGGAAATGCCGGGTCCCACAAATTCCATCACTTTATTTTTTACATACCCGTTTTTGAAGACGGCGCCGATAATGGCCAGAGCAATATCCTGAGGGCCAACACCCTTTTGAGGGGCGCCGTCCAGATAGATGGCAATGACCCCCGGATATTTGATATCATAAGTATCCTTTAAAAGCTGCTTGACCAGCTCACCGCCGCCTTCGCCCACGGCCATGGTGCCCAGAGCGCCGTAGCGGGTGTGACTGTCAGAGCCTAAGATCATTCGCCCGCAGCCGGCCATCATTTCACGCATATACTGGTGAATGACCGCGATGTGGGGCGGAACAAAGATACCGCCGTATTTTTTGCATGCGGAAAGACCGAAGAGGTGATCATCTTCGTTGATGGTGCCGCCAACCGCGCACAGGGTGTTATGGCAGTTGGTCAGAACATAGGGAATGGGAAAGGACTCCATGCCGGAGGCCTTGGCCGTCTGGATGATGCCCACGTATGTAATGTCGTGGGAGGCCATGGAATCGAAGCGAATGCGCAGATTTTCCATGTCGGAAGAGGTATTATGCGCTTTTAAGATGGACCAGGCAATGGTGCCTTCTTTTGCTTTGGCTTTATCGGAATTGATGCCCTGTGCGGCTGCTTCCTTTTCCGGGACAATTCGCTGCCCGTTCAGAAGATAAACACCGCTGTCGAATAATTTAACCATAAAACAGATCCTCCCGTTGTGCGTTTAGTATAAAGAATGCTATCATGATATCATGAGCAAAGGGCGCTCATGATCGACATTCGCCGCTCGTCGCGAGTGAGTAAACTCCCTCGGACTCGCTTGCGCTCATTATATAATAATTTTTTCTGTTCGTCCAGAGAAAGGATGGACAAAATTGTATTATTGTATCCCACAAGCATTGTATACCAACATACAAAAGGTATTGTGTTTTTGGAAAAATTCCGTTATAATAGTTTTGTATGTGGGAAAAAACAGGAAGGAGGCTCAGACTATGACACCAAACGATTACTACGCACCTGGCAATGTAAGCATGAGGCTGCGGGAGGAGATTCAGAGTCGCGGCAATATGAGGGTAAACCTGGCGCAGGCCTACGGCAAGTCGTTAAATTATACAAATATACCAAATCAGCTTTTTAAGGAAAAAGGAATCAAAAAAGGCCTCAGAAACGAGGATGGTACCGGTGTTCCGGTGGGACTGACCAGAGTTTCCAATGTTGTTGGCTACAGAAAAGATGAAGAGGGCAATAAGATTAACGTGCCCGGTGATTTGATTTACAGAGGTATCAGTATCAAGGATTTTGTACAGGAGGGGGAGGATAAGTCAGACAGCTTCGAGGAAGCCAGTTATCTGCTCCTGTTTGGCTATCTGCCCAATAAAAATGAGCTGCGGATTTTCCGTGAATGCCTGGCGGGCTACTATAATCTGCCGGATGAGTTCCTGGAGATGAGTCTGCTTCGTTCTCCGGGACAAAATCTGATGAATAAGCTGCAGTCCGCGGTGCTGGCCTTATACAATTATGACATGGCGCCGGATGATACGGATCCTTACCAGACGCTGCTGAAAGGACTGAACATTCTGGCAAAGCTTCCCAGCATTTCCTGCTACGCTTATCAGAGCAAGGTGCATTATTTTGACCGGGGGAGTCTGGTAATTCACTATCCCAATCCCAGATACTCCATCGCGGAGAATATTTTATATATGATGCGAGCGGACGGAGCTTTCACAGAGAGCGAGGCCAGGCTTTTAGATACCATGCTGGTGCTTCACGCGGATCACGGCGGCGGCAACAATTCCACTTTCACGAACGTGGTAATTTCTTCCACCGATACGGATATTTATTCCGCGGTCAGCGGTTCCATCGGCTCTCTGAAAGGACCCCGCCACGGCGGAGCTAATGTAAGGGCCTGCGAGATGATGGAAGCGGTGATTTCGGAGATCGGGATCAATGCCAGTGAAGAGCGGATGCGGGAGGTTGTCTTAAAAATTCTGGACAGAAGATTTTACGATAATAAGGGACTGGTGTACGGTTTTGGGCATGCAGTCTATACCATCAGCGATCCCAGAGCGGAAATCCTCAGAGATTATTGCCGTATGGTGGCTCACGAAAAGGGCCGGGATGAGGAATGCGCTTTTTATGAGAAGTTTGAGAAAGTGGCTCAGCAGACATTGATTGAGGTGAAGAATACCCCGATTTCCAATAATGTGGATTATTACAGCGGTTATGCTTACAATATGCTTGGAATTCCCCATGATATGTTCACTCCATTGTTCGTGTGTGCCCGTATGGCCGGCTGGCTTGCCCATAATATTGAGAATAAGCTCTATGACGGCAGGATCATGCGCCCGGCAACGACTTATGTGGGAGACGCGGCGGAATATGTGCCGATGGACAGAAGATAGGGATGAAGGATCTGTTACGCAAAGACGGCACAGCTGTGATCGGCTGATGGCTCATTGATGAAAGTTGTAAGTTGGTATTGCAAATAAGATAAAAAGATGTAAAATAGGTGAGGCTGACGGGTTAAGAGCCGTCGGCCTCATTTTCTGTGAAAATCAGAGAAAAGAGGTACGTATTGGATGAATAAAGATCTGACAGTAGGAGAGCCGGGAAAGGTGCTGTGGAAGTTCTGTCTGCCGTTGTTTGGCAGTGTGATTTTCCAGCAGCTGTACAATATCGCGGACAGCCTGGTGGCCGGCAGGTTTGCCGGAGAGAACGCTTTGGCTGCGGTGGGAAACAGCTATGAGATCACGCTGATTTTTCTGGCCTTTGCCTTTGGATGTAATATTGGCTGCTCAGTGATTGTCTCCCAGCTGTTCGGCGCGAGACGCTACGGAGATATGAAGACAGCGGTCTATACCACGCTGGTGGCCAGCGGCGTGCTTTGCGCAGGTTTGATGGCGATTGGATTTGGGGCAGGTGCAGGGCTGCTTCAATTGATCAATACACCGGAGGAAATTTTTGCGGATTCAGCGCTGTACCTGAGAATATATGTGCTGGGTCTGCCCTTTTTGTTTTTTTATAACGTGGCAACCGGTATTTTCTCCGCCATGGGAGATTCGAAGACGCCCTTTTATTTTCTGGCGGTTTCCTCTGTGACTAATATTTTAGTGGATATCTGGTTTGTGGCGGGGTTTCACTGGGGCGTGGCGGGCGTGGCCTGGGCCACTTTCCTTTGCCAGGGAGCCAGCTGCATTCTGGCGATTACAGTGGTGTTAAAGCGTTTAAAAGGAGTAAAAACAGACCAGAAATCGGTGATTTTCTCCTGGAATATTTTGAAAAAGCTGGCCATCATCGCGGTGCCCAGTATCCTGCAGCAGAGCTTTATTTCTGTGGGAAACATTGTGATTCAGAGTGTCATCAACAGCTTTGGCGCCAGTGTCATCGCGGGTTACGCGGCGGCCATCAAGCTGAATAATCTGGTGGTCACTTCCTTTACGACTCTTGGCAACGGCGTGTCCAACTATGCCGCCCAGAATATGGGCGCGGGGAAAACAGAGAGGATTGGTCAGGGAATGCGGGCCGGTATCAGAATGGTCTGGGCCATCTGTGTGCCGGTGGTGGCTTTGTACCTGCTGGCGGGCCGGTATCTGCTCTGTCTTTTCATGGATTCAGAAAGTGTGGAGGCACTGGCCACGGGAATGCAGTTTTTGAGAGTTGTATCCGGGTTCTATTTTGTGGTATCATTGAAGCTGATCAGTGATGGGATTTTGCGGGGCGTGGGCCGAATGAGGGAGTTTGTGATCGGCACTTTCACGGATTTGATTCTGAGGGTAGTGCTGGCGGTGTCCTTATCCAGGCTCTTTGGAACCATGGGAATCTGGGCGGCCTGGCCGGTGGGCTGGAGTACAGCGACAGTGCTGTCCTTATATTTTAACCGGGATTTCCTTAAAAATAGCAGCGGCCCGGACCCGGACAGAGTGGGAGAGAAGGCATCGGTGTAAGGAAAGCGGAGAGCAGAGAATTAAGAGCAAAGAACGTAGCATAGAGAACGAAGAACACAGCATAGAGAGCGAAGAACATAGCATAGAGAGCGAAGAACACAGCATAGAGAGCAAAGAACATAGCATAGAGAACGAAGAACATAGCATAGAGAACGAAGAACATAGCATAGAGAGTGAAGAGCATAGCATAAGGGGCGAAAGAACTTAGTATAGAGATTGAAAGGGAAAGAAAGGGGATCGAAATGCAGTTTAAGGGTATCACGAAAAAGGAACAGGGGAAATTTATCACACGTTATGATGTGACTTACGAGACAGCGGATCATCAGATCAAAAATTATGAGATGATCAGCCGTAATCCTGAAATTCATTCCTTTGAGGAGCTGCACGGCAGGAAAGCGGACGCGGTGGTGATCATCGTCACAGATGAGAGCGGGGAGCGGATTTTAGTAGACCGGGAGTTCCGTCTGGCGCCGGGCTGCTGGGTTTATAACTTCCCGGCGGGGCTCATTGATCCGGGAGAAACGCCCCAGGAGAGCGCGGTCCGGGAGCTCTGGGAGGAGACGGGACTGGAGCTGTATGAGATCAATGATTTTCTGGGAGTGTCCTACAGTGCGGTGGGGTTCAGCAATGAGACCAATGTGTGCGTGGTGGGCAAGGCCAGAGGGGAGTTTCATGAGAGTACCTCCACAGTGGAGGAGATTGAGGCAGGGTGGTATACGAAAGCACAGATCAGGGAGCTTTTGAAAAACGGGGATCCCTTTGCGGCCAGGACCCAGGCGTTCTGCTATGTGTGGAGCAGGGAATGAAGAAACCTTAAGAAAATCCTAAGAATCCCCTCGTTGACAAGCCGCCGCCCGGAATGCTACCATGAAGTGACAGATGTTCAATCGCTGCGGAGAATATAGCGATAAGCTGTTCACGGTGCAGCATGTCAGAATAAGACGGAACTGAAAGTATAAAACGTCTGTGAAAAATTAGCCAATGGGTGAGGGGAGACAGATGAAAAAATCGCTTGTTTTATTGTCAGCACTCCTGTTGACAGCAGGATGCCTTGGCGGATGTTCCTGGTGGTCTTTTTTGGAGGATGAGGAGGACAATGTTCCTGTGGTGGAGGAGAATACGATTTCCTCCGGCAGTGGACAGAATAGCGATCAGGAGAAGGCTTCAGAGGAAAACTCCGGAGCATCAGAAACGGGAGAAACAGCGGGAACAGAGACAGAGGAGCTTTCCGAGGAGGAAACGCCGTTAGACACCTGGGAGGCTCTGACGGTTCTGGAAGCGTATGAGATGACGTATGTGGAGGCCGGAGAGGATGGACAGGGGCAGTATGTCTTTGCCTCTGAGGAGGACGACATTGAACTGGTGCTTGTTGCAGGGAATACAGGAACCGGCGCTGATCTGACCATCAATGAGAAAGAATATGTATTTGCGGAAGAAGATTCCGCTTATTCTGTCAGCGCGTTGTCTGTGCCGAAGGTCATTTTGTATGACCTGAACGGGGATGAGGCCATGGATATCATTCTCTGGGTGCCTTATTCGGTTGCGGTTGGCACGGCTGTGGAGCAGAATATCTATCTGTCGGGGAAGAAGGGCTATACGGCGTTGGGCAGTATGGCCTGGAATATCAATGAGAAAACACATGCCTTTGACTATTCCATAGAGCTGTGCGATGAGTTTCTGGTGCATCTTTCTGTTCCGGATTATAAAATTGACTCCTGGGTGGGGATGGATGAAACTTTCCAGAGGCAGGCGATCTCCCTGGGAATCTATGACAGTGAGGGAACGGTCACAGAATACGGGCTGGAATGGCAGGAAACAGTTTCTCAAAAGTCCCCCGTATATCAGGCACCTTTTGAGGAGAGCATTGAGTGTGGGATCAATGAGGAGGGGGAGTTTGTGCTGCGGGCTTTCGCTCCTGTGGCGTCGGGATATTCCGGTTATCCGCTGGGAATCACTCTGGTGGAGGACTACAGGATTACGGATGGTGCTTATGAGCTGTCGGATGTGCAGGTCATGGAGAATCAGATTTACCAGATGCTGACCGTGGACGGCTGTCTGTTTTATCTTCAGGACAAGGTTCGGGGCAGGAACGTGCAGCTGGTGCAGGTGACAGAAGAGGGGGAGGAAGAAATTGACGTTCAGGACGTGGCTCCCGGTTCTATGGACGCCAGGGATTATCAGCTGGCCAGCGTGGGCGAGCTGATGGGATATCCGGCGTTTTACGCGGACTACGGCCCCTGGTACTGGCGCATGAATTTTTATTACGGGGTGAAAGATGGAGAAGTGATTGAGCTGGGCGCCGGCTGGGGCGGCAATCCGGAGAACGTCAACTTCCTGGTGGATGTGGATGAGGACGGAGAGAGGGAGTTAATCTGCAATGTGACCTATGGGGCGGATGGGGCCCGGAGGGCCTATATCTATTATCAGGAGGACGGACAGGTCTATCAGGGATGCTTTTACCTGCTGGAGGAGGTGGAGAATCTGATTTCTACTACGGTGGGATCGACTTCTTCTCAGTATCTGCCGGAGGAAAATCTGATTGAAGTCACTTATCTGGTGAAAGAAAACGGGCAGACAGTTCAGAAAACTGTCAGATATGCGCCCACGCCGGACAATCTCAGGGCGGATCTGGTGAATACGTACCCGGGCGGGAAATATTAGTCAATGTCATAGTAAGACAAAAATAGTTTTGTGGAAACTCTTGACAGAAAAAGAAGTTGTGTATACAATGATACAAGCGAATGGCCGCAGAACTGCAGCCATTCGTTTCGTATACAGCATAGAGATGCACCGACAAAAGGAGATTGATGATGGCTAAGATTAAGATGACAACACCGTTGGTGGAGATGGACGGAGATGAGATGACCAGAATTCTCTGGCAGATGATCAAGGACGAGCTGATTCTCCCCTATATTGATTTAAAGACAGAATATTATGATCTGGGTCTGGAGCACCGGAATGAGACCAATGACCAGGTGACGGTGGACAGCGCCAACGCCACCTTAAAATACGGTGTGGCCGTGAAATGCGCTACCATCACCCCCAACGCCGCCAGAATGACGGAATACAATCTGAAGGAAATGTGGAAAAGTCCCAACGGCACCATCCGCGCCATTCTGGATGGCACCGTATTCAGGGCGCCGATTCTTGTGAAGGGGATTGTCCCCTACGTATCCAACTGGAAAAAGCCCATCACCATCGCCCGTCACGCTTACGGCGATGTCTATAAAAATACAGAGATCAAGGTGCCGGGCCCGGGAAAGGCGGAGTTAGTCTTTACCGGAGAGGACGGAACCCAAATCCGGGAGACCATTCATGAGTTTAAAGGGGAGGGCATTCTGCAGGGCATCCATAATACGAAAGCGTCCATTACCAGCTTTGCGAAAGCCTGCTTCAGTTATGCTGTGGACACAAAGCAGGATCTGTGGTTCTCCACTAAGGATACCATTTCCAAAAAGTATGACCATACCTTTAAGGATATTTTCCAGGAGATTTACGACGCTGAATACAAGGAGAAATTTGAAGAACTGGGCATTGAGTATTTCTACACGCTGATCGACGACGCGGTGGCCAGAGTGATCCGCTCCGAGGGCGGTTTCATCTGGGCCTGCAAGAATTATGACGGGGACGTGATGTCCGATATGGTTGCTACAGCCTATGGCGATCTGTCCATGATGAGCTCCGTGCTGGTGTCCCCCAGCGGCGTTTATGAGTATGAGGCGGCTCACGGCACGGTGCAGCGCCATTATTACAAGCATTTAAAGGGGGAGGAGACCTCCACCAACTCCATCGCTACCATTTACGCCTGGACCGGGGCGCTGAGAAAGCGGGGCGAGCTGGACGGCATCCCGGCGCTTGTGGAATACGCGGATAAGATGGAAAAGGCCTGCGTGAAGACCATTGAGGATGGCAAGATGACAAAGAGCCTGTCCCTGATTTCTACCTGCGAGAATCCGGTGATTTTGAACAGCCTGGATTTCATTAAGGCCATCAGAGCCACCTTTGAGGAGCTGTAAACAGCTTTTGGATGATCATAAAAAAGAGAGTACCTCTTATGAGCGGAGATACTCTCTTTTTGCGTGGCAACTTGTTTTGTAAATAACCGGTTTTAGAGGCTGTGGATGAACCGCAAAAACGCCTCTCTTCCCTCGGGAGTGCATTTATACACCCCCGCGTCCTCCAGGACACGAACAAAGACTCTGCCGATTTCTTCCTGCAACATCCCATCCAGATTGTCGGCGTTTACGTCGCTGTATTTTGGCAGAAATTCTGCTACCCAGTCAGCGTGTTTTGCCAGTGTTTCGTCCGCGGCAATGTCTTTTCCAGTGAGAATGGCTTCTTTTAATAAATCCATCTCCTGATTCAGACGGGCAGGCAAAACGGCCAGTCCCATGACTTCAATCAAACCAATATTTTCTTTTTTGATATGGTGCAGATTGGCGTGAGGGTGGTAGACACCCAGGGGATGCTCTCTGGTGGTGATGTTATTGCGCAGCACCAGATCCAGCTCGAAAGTGTCGTTTACCTTGCGGGCAATGGGGGTGATGGTGTTGTGGGGCTCCCCATCGGTGAAAGCGTAAATGAAAGCGGCTTCGTCGGTGTAAGCTCTCCACGCATTCAGAACGTGCTCTGCCGCGTCAATCAGTCGATCAGAGTCCTGATGGCGGATGCGGATGACGGACAGAGGCCATTTCAATATGCTGCTCTCCACATCCTCGAAACCGGGCAGAGTCACCGGAATCTCCACAGGCGCCTGGGCCATGGCGAAAGTGTAGTGACCGCCCTGGAAGTGGTCGTGGCTTAAGATGGAGCCGCCCACGATGGGCAGATCCGCGTTAGACCCCAGGGTGTAGTGGGGGAAGAGCTTCACAAAGTCAAAGAGCTTGATGAAAGTGGCCCGATCGATCTTCATGGGCGTGTGTTCCCGGTTAAAGACGATGCAGTGCTCATTGTAGTAGACATAAGGAGAATACTGGAAGCACCAGTCGCTGTTGTTGATGGTCAGCGGAATAATGCGGGGGTTCTCCCGGGCCGGATGGTCTACTCTGCCGGCATATCCTTCGTTTTCCACACAAAGCTGGCACTTGGGATAAGCGGTATTCCTTGTGGTTTTGGCCGCGGCGATGGCTAACGGGTCCTTCTCCGGCTTGGACAGATTGATGGTGATGTCGATTGGCCCGTAGGGACTGTCGACTTTCCACTTCCGATCTTTCCTGACCCGATCCCGGCGGATATAGTTGGTATCCTGACTGAACTGATAAAACCAGTCCGTAGCTGTCTCAGGGGAGAGAGCATATTTTTCAAAAAATGTCTTTTGCACCTGAGCGGGCCGGGGCAGCAGACAGTTCATCAGCTTCGTGTCGAACAAATCCATATAAGTAACGCTGTCCGGAATGAGATTGCGGGAAATAGCCTCCTGCAGCAAACCCTCCAGAATTTCCTCCAGTTCCATTTCCGGAATTTTCTCCGGCTCCTCATAATGATCTTCCTGCATCACATCCAGCAGCAGATTAATCGTATAAATTCTCTCACAGGAAGGCGTGAGCCCTTTTTGAATTCCATAATCGGCAAGCGCCGCAACATAAGTAGAAAGCATAGCTGAAGACTCCCTTGATTGGTCAGAAAATAAAATGATACCAGGTCTCCGAATGGAACGGCGTATCCGCCTTCAATATCGGCTTTTGAAACTCCGGATTGTCGATATTCACCGCATTGACATAAAATTGACTTTCAAAGCAGATGGCATTTTTCATCGCGCCGTCCCAGGCCCCCTCTTTGTCAGGAGAGGTGTAAATCTGGAAGCCAGGCAGATCTGTATGTACCTCCAGAGTAATCCCGGTCTGATCCCCAATGCAGCGGATGCGGGAGTTTTGCAGGCAGTGATGAGGCTCCTGGCACAGGTTGTCATCCAGAGTATTCTCCACAGGGCGGGCAGTGGTATAGTCAAATTTGGTGCCGGCCACGGGCAGAATCCTGCCGGTGGGAACGCAGTCCACAGCCTCGGTGTAGCGGGTGGAATCCACCCACAGGCTGTGCTGCCAGATGGTTCCCTGACCGTTTAAGTTAAAATAGGCGTGGTTGGTCATGTTAAACAGTGTATCGGCGTCGCTGACCGCGTCATAACTGATTTTAACCATATTGTCATCGGTCAGACAATAGGAGACGGTCAGTTTCAGATTGCCCGGATATCCCTGATCCATATGGGGACTGAAAAGGGAGAAGTGAATTGCGTTGTTCTCCTCATCAGTCTGTGCCTGATACATGCGCTTATCATAATAGTCCGGTCCGCTGTGCAGGTTAATATCCTGTCCGTTGCCCTGATTGGTGGCGGGCAGTGTGTAGGTCTGACCGTTGATGGTAAAGGAAGGGCCGGACCCGATGATCCGGTTGGCTACACGTCCGATGGGGCAGCCCCGATGTCCTCTGCCGGTTTCATAGCCCGCGGCACTGTCATAATGCTGCATCAGATCCAAGGGACCGTCGCCG
>JAJQGR010000190.1 GCA_021200345.1 Lachnospiraceae bacterium
CTACAGCCTTGACCAAATATACTTGACCAACGAGGATACCGGCCTGGAGGGACGCGGCAGCGGGCTTTCCGCCACCCCGACACTTTACAGACTGCCGAAAACCGGGGCCGGATGGAATGAGATGGAACAGCTCCTGGAGCCCTCCTTTACCTTTTCATTCTTTGACAGACAGCTTGGCTTTGGCTTTTTTGAGGTAAAAGAATATCAGAGTGTGGAGAAAATGTACTCCTTTCAGGAGGCAAAAGAAATTTTGAAGAAAGAATTTGAAAAAAATAATACAATATTAAGGGAAAAGGGGGTACAAATTATTTCAGAAAATGTTACAATGGATGAAAATGAAAATTATTTTCTGCTGCGGGGAGAGATGACGGTGCGTTACGCCGCTGTGGAGAGCGCGATCATTACTGAGGAGGTTTCTAAGGGAGCAGATGACGGAGAAGGCTTGTGAGTATACGCTGGAATTGACGATGGAGCAGATGAGGAATATTTTTGGCCGCCATGACCAGTATATGAAAAAGATTGAAAAAGATCTGGGTGTGGATATTGTCAATCGAAACGGCGCCATCAGGCTGATCGGCAGCGGGGAGGCAGTTGAGAAAGCGAGGCATATTCTGGAGGAACTGAAGCATTATCAGGAGAATGGAAATGAAATTGAGGAGCAGAGCGTGGACTATGCTCTTGAACTGGAAAAGGAGGATTCGCTGGACGCCATGTCTCAGATGGATGCCGACTGCATCTGTCATACTGTGGCAGGCAAGCCCATTAAACCTAAGACGCTGGGGCAGAAGAAATATGTGGACGCGATCCGGGATCATATGATCGTGTTTGGCTTAGGCCCCGCGGGTACAGGAAAGACCTATCTGGCCATGGCCATGGCCATCACGGCGTTTAAGGCAAATGAGGTCAGTCGGATTATTCTGACCCGTCCGGCCATTGAGGCGGGGGAGAAGCTGGGATTTTTGCCCGGAGATCTGCAGAGCAAGGTAGACCCATACCTGCGGCCTCTGTATGACGCGCTCTATCAGATTATGGGTGCGGAGACCTTTGCCAGAAATATGGAAAAGGGACTGATCGAAGTGGCGCCCCTGGCATATATGCGCGGCCGGACGCTGGACAACTCCTATATTATTCTGGACGAGGCACAGAATACTACGCCGGCCCAGATGAAGATGTTTCTGACCCGCATTGGCTTTGGCTCCAAGGTCATTATCACCGGCGACAGCTCTCAGAAGGATCTGGCTCCCGGGACGAAGAGCGGTCTGGATGTGGCAGAAAGGGTTCTGGCCGGGATAGACGATATCGCATTCTGCAGTCTGACCAGCAAAGACGTGGTGCGTCATCCTCTGGTGCAGAAGATTGTAAAGGCTTATGAGGTTTATGAGGAGCGTCAGGCCCGGCAGGCCTTAAGAGACAAAGAGAAAAACACCGGCCGGTCAGGTTCCGGGCAGAGAAACCGGGGAAACGGAAATCGGGACAGAGTATCATCCGGTGAACGGTGAACGGGCATCAGGAAAAGCCTTTTACGGAGGATAAAACATGGCGGTTATTTTTGAAAAGGAAGCAGAATTTTGCCCGGATTTCGATGCCCTGGCTGTGGCGGAGGCGGTGGTGGGACAGGCGGCGGAGATGGAACAGATTCCCTACGAGTTTGAGGTGAACCTGACGCTGGTAGACAGCCAGACGATTCAGAGGATCAATCAGGAATTTCGCGGAATGGATCTGCCCACGGATGTGCTGTCTTTCCCTAATCTGGATTTTCCCGCTCCCGGGGATTTTTCTCTGCTGGAGGAGGAGAGCCGGGAGGCTGACTATTTTGATATGGACAGCGGGCTTCTTCTTCTGGGGGACATTGTGATCAATGTGGACAGGGTGTTTTCCCAGGCCGGGGAGTACGGACATTCCCTGAAAAGGGAGTATGCTTTTTTGATTGCCCACAGTATGCTGCATCTGTGCGGTTATGATCACATGGAGCCGGCTCAGGCTGCCGTCATGGAAGAGAGACAAAACAGGGTGCTTGACGCTCTGAAAATTACAAGGGACTAACAGACATGGATTTAAAAAATAAGCATCTGGTTCACCTGTCGGAGGGGTTGCTTTGGGTGGGTGTGCTGTTATTTTTCACGAAAACAGGACCGGGAGGTATTATTTACGCGGCGGGAACAGTAGAAATTTTTCATGCGGTCTTCCGCTTTTTTCTGGGCTATTTGCCGGACGCTGTCAGCAGAGTCAGCAGGAATAAGAGAAATAAGGAACGGCCGGGTTTTGGCGCGGTGGCGGTAAAAGCGAGTATTTTATGCGGACTTTTGAGCACACTGCTGTGTATGCTGACGCTGTTTTTTCTTTCCCTTGCGGCGGATTCTGTAGGGATTGCATACCTGGGACTGCTTTTGAGAATTTATCTGTGGGCCACACCATTTGGCTGTGTTTTGCAGATTCTTCTGGGAATTTTACAGACGGAGACGGGCAAAACCGCAACGGGAATTGCCAGGATTATTGTCAGCATCGGTGTCATTGCAGGCACGGTTCTGAGCGGAATGATTCTGTCCCCTTATGGAGTGAAGGTGGGAGATTTTCTGCAGCATTCTGAAGCGCAGTATTTTTATATGGTGCTGGCGGTGCTGGCGGGAATAGGGCTGGGGCTTCTGGCGGCCTGTCTGTACGCGGCAATCCTGATTTTGCTGCATCGCCATGAGTTTGCCTGCCTGCATGGCGCCAGGGATTCAAAGCTTCCTACGGTCAGAGAAACGGTGGGAACACTGTATATGCAGACGTTGTCCGATTCTGTGCTGAATCTGCTGTCCAGACTGCCTTTGATTTTACTGCTTTTCCTGTCCATGAAGGAAGGTGGGGATGGTCAGATGTTATTTGGCACCTTTTTTGGAGCGGTTCTGCCGCTTCTGATGATTTTCAGATATGTGTTTGACCTGGGGCTGACGCCGATTGAAAGGGGAATGGTCTCAGCTTTACGTAAAAGACAGAACGACTATTATTATCGGTATTATATCGGAGCAATGAAATATGTACTTCTCTCCAGTGTGGCGGTGGCTGTTCTGTTTGCGGCCCTGCATAAGCCCTGGCTGGCGCAGTGGAATTTACAGACCACGGAAATGCTGATGAATCTTACCCTTGGAAGCAGTATTCTGTTTTTGATCAGTCTTCCCTGGCAGTTTTTGCTGGATGTAACGAAGCTGAAAGGAAATGAGAAATTGCTGCTGATTGGAATGATTTTGGGAAATGCGGCGGCTTTCCTTGGCGGCGCGGTTTTTACCGGAGAGGCAGGTGTGACGGCAGCGGTTTTTGTACGCAGCCTGGCGCTGTTTTATTTTGTCTCTACCGCTGTGATGCTGCTGTTTACTGAGAACGAGATCGGCACCACGCCGTTAACCTATCTTTCCCAGGTCTGGCTGCCGCTTTTACTTACCGGGGTTGTGGGACTGATCGTGTTTGGAATGCAGTATCTTCTTTTCACCGGGCTGGGCGGCTTTGCCACATCGTTGCTGGGCTGGTTTGTGGGGCTTTCCCTGCATATTCTGATTGTAGGATTCACGGGGGTTTATTCCAGAGAGGAATTAAGAATTGTGCCCTTTGGCCGGGCGATCGGGAGAATTCGGGGGATGAAAGGCGTGTAATTGCCAAAAGGCTGTGAATAGAAACCGGATGTTTTGCGCATACTATCTGCAACTAAGAATGGGAGGGCAGTAGCATGAAGAAAAATATTGCGGTTTTTATCTATGTCCCGCTGTTGGCGCTTTTGATTGCTGTCACCGGTTTTCTGCTGTTTTATGAGAGTTCGCAAAAGCAGACCCTGTCGGAAGAGCAGATCATCAATCTGGATGAATATTTTCAATCAGTGCCGGAGGAAAATGTGCAGACGGTGGATGACCAGAATGTAGTGCTGCCGGATGTACAGGAAACTCCAAACGAACCTGCAAAGGTACAGGAGTCTGCCGGGGCGGCAAATGCTTTTGTGCTGGGCGTGGTGGACGATCATGTGGCGGTGTTTGAGAATGGAGAGACGGAAGTTTATATGTATACGGGAATCAGGCTGGAGAATCTGCCGGACAGCACACAGTCGGAGGTGCTGGCGGGGAAAGAAATCGCGGATGAACAGGCTTTGTATTTCTTCCTGGAAACCTATTCCAGCTAGATGAAAGGAAATGAAAGATGAGGGTAGGGATTGTCGGCGGCGGCGCGGCGGGACTTGCCGCTGCTGTAAGTGCTTGTCAGCATGGCGCGGAGGTGCTTTTATTTGAGCAGACCGACCGGGTAGGCAAAAAAATCCTGTCCACAGGCAATGGAAAGTGTAATTTTACCAATCGTCAGATGGGGGCGGAATACTATCATTCCAGGACAGCAGAACTGCTGCCCTGTTTTGTGTCTCCGGAAAGTCTGTCCACCGTGCTGGATTTCTTTTCTGGCCTTGGAATGCTTTACAGGGAGAAAAACGGAGGCTGTCTCTATCCCTATAGCGAACAGGCCGGTACAGTGCTGGATGTGCTGCGTTTCGCACTGGATGGATATGGCGGACAGGCACAGGTGCGTACCGGATGTAAGGTGACGGGGATCTTTCCTTTGGAGGACGGCAGGGTCAGGCTGGAGATTGGGGACGGCGCCCGGACCCGGCAGACCTTTGACAGAGTGATTCTGGCCTGCGGAGGAAGGGCCGCACCCAAAACCGGATCAGACGGCAGCGGTTATGAAATTTTGAAAAGTCTTGGGCTTTCCTGTGTGCCCGTGGTGCCCGCCCTGGTGCAGCTGCGCTGTAAGGAAAGGGAATTCTCATCGGTGGCCGGTGTGCGGACACAGGCTGTTGTCCGGCTGTTTGTGGATGGAAAGCTGAAGGATGAGCAGGCGGGAGAGGTACAGCTGACGGATTACGGGATCTCTGGTATTCCGGTGTTTCAGTTGTCCCGGCATGCCTCTTATGGTGTGAGCATGGGTCAGGATGTGACAGCCATCCTGGATGTGCTGCCGGAATGGAAGGAAAGACAGTGGGCGGAAGCTTTGCTTACCAGAAAACGACAGTACGGGGCGCGGACCATGGAACAGTTTTGTTCCGGCCTGTTACATAAAAAACTGTGCGCTCTTTTTTTAAAAAACTGTCATATTCAGCCGGGGCAGAGGGCGGACAGTGTCAGTGATGTTCAGATCAGGCAGTTTGCCCGGATCTGTAAAAACTGGCAGGTGAGCGTGGAGCGGCCCAACGGCTTTGACATGGCCCAGGTCTGTGCCGGAGGTCTGAGCTTAACGGAAATCAATGAAGATTACAGTCTGAAAAAATATCCGCAGATTTACGTGGTGGGGGAGCTGCTGGACGCGGATGGACTCTGTGGTGGTTATAATCTGCACTGGGCCTGGATGAGCGGAATTGTGGCTGCGCAAAGCGCGGCGGGAGGAAAAAACGTATGATTCGGTTAACGCAGGTAAAGCTTCCGCTGGAATATACCGAGGAGGATTTGCTGAGAAAGTGCGCCGGACTTTTAAGGGTTGGACCCGGGCAGATCAGAAAGTGGGAGCTGATTAAAAGATCGGTGGACGCCAGAAAGAAGCCGGACATTGTTTACAGCTGTACTGTAGATGTGACGGTGGAGCAGGAAGGAGCAGTACTGAAAAGGTGCCGATGCTCTCAGGCGCAGGTTGTGCGGCAAAAAATGTATCAATTTCCGGAACCGGGACAGGAAAAACTGACGGCCCCCATCGTGATTGTGGGAATGGGACCGGCCGGGCTTTTTGGCGGGTATTTGCTGGCAAAAGCGGGGTATCGGCCGGTGCTTTTAGAACGGGGACAGGCGGTGGAGCTTAGGACGGCGGCGGTGGAGGAGTTCTGGAAAAGCGGGGTTTTAAACCCCTCCTCTAACGTACAGTTTGGAGAAGGCGGAGCAGGCGCTTTCTCTGATGGGAAATTAAATACCACAATCAGGGACGAGGAGGGCCGCATTCGAAAGATTCTGGAGATTTTCGTGGAAAACGGAGCGCCAAAAGACATTCTCTATGAGGCCAAACCTCATATTGGAACGGACGTTCTGTCTCAGGTTGTAAAAAATATGCGGAAGAGAATCATATCCTGGGGCGGACAGGTGCGGTTTGAAAGCTGTGTGACGGATATTTTCACAAAAGGGGACGGCGTTAAGGGGGTTGAGGTTAATGGTACGGAGTGCCTTGACTGCTGCGCCCTGATTCTTGCCATCGGGCACAGCGCCAGGGATACGTTTTCTCTTTTACATCAGAAGAATATTCCCATGGAATCCAAACCCTTTGCGGTGGGCTTTCGTGTGATTCATCCGCAAAAGCTGATCAACCAAAACCAATACGGGGTGGAGGAGCATCAGCTGCTGGGCCCGGCGTCCTATAAGCTGACCGCCCGTGCCTCATCAGGCCGCGGTGTGTATACCTTTTGCATGTGCCCGGGCGGTTTCGTGGTAAACGCTTCCTCTCAGTCTGGATACACTGCTGTCAACGGTATGAGTTATCATCACAGAGCGGGACACTGCGCCAACAGCGCTGTGGTTGTGACGGTGGGAGTGAGCGATTTTGACGGGCGGGACGCCCTGGCCGGGGTCAGGTTTCAGCAGGAACTGGAGAAAAGAGCTTATGAACTGGGAAAGGGCGCTGTTGTGGCGGAAAGGTATGGCGAATTTTATGAACGTGTGACCGGCAGTCAAAAGAACAGTGAGGAAAGATTTCGGATCATGGACTCAGACCAGGAGACACTGCTTTTGGAAGATTGCGTGAAAGGCTGTGTTGCTGATGTGGATTTAACTGAGATTTTACCTCAGGAGTTAAACGAAGCTTTCGTGGAAGGAATGGAGCACTTTGGTTCTGTCCTGCCGGGCTTTTCTGACAGCGGTACGCTTCTGTGCGGAGTGGAGAGCAGAACCTCCTCGCCGGTGCGCATCTTAAGAAAAGACAATCTGGAATCAGAGGCGGTTTCAGGACTTTATCCCTGCGGAGAGGGCGCGGGCTTTGCCGGCGGCATCGTCAGTGCCGCGGCGGATGGCATGCGGGCAGCCGAGACGCTGGCAGCCAGATATGCTCTTCCCCTTACATAGAAAAGGAGCCCTGTATGTGAGAGTCATTTTTTGCCTTTTCCGGCATATACATATATCAGTATCAGACCGGAGGACGAGGCATTGGAGACAATTCATAATACATACAATATGTATGAGGATATGAGGGAACGCACTGACGGGCAGCTTTACATCGGGGTGGTAGGCCCGGTGCGTACGGGAAAGAGTACCTTTATCAAGAGATTTGCGGATCTCTGTATTCTGCCGAATCTGGCGGACCCTCACGAGGCGGTGCGGCTGACTGACGAGCTGCCCCAGTCCAGCGGCGGCAGAACCATTACTACTACGGAGCCCAAGTTTATTCCCAAAGAGGCCGCGGAAATGATGCTGGATGGAAATGTTCCTGTAAAAGTACGGCTGATCGACTGTGTGGGCTACATGGTGGAAGGGGCTGCCGGCCACATGGAGGAGGGGCAGGAGCGGATGGTGCACACTCCCTGGTATCCGGAGGAGATTCCTTTCACCAAAGCAGCCCAGATCGGCACCACCAAGGTCATTGAGGATCATGCCACGGTGGGACTGATGATCACCACAGACGGCAGTTTTTCGGAACTGCCCAGAGAGGCTTATGAACAGGCGGAGGAAAAAACCATCGGCGTCCTTTCCCGGGAAAGAAAACCTTTTTTGATCCTGTTGAATTCCGCAAAGCCCTACAGCGAGGAGACAAAGATCCTGGCGTCGCAGCTGGAGGAAAAATATCATGCCAGGACGCTTGCTGTCAATTGTGAACAGTTGAAGGAGGAGGATATTCACAGGATTCTGGAAACCCTGCTGTGGGAATTTCCGCTGATGGCGGTGGAATTTTATATTCCAGAGTGGGTGGAAATGCTTCCCTTAAGCCATCCTGTGAAAGCCGGACTTCTGCAGGCCGCGCTTAAAATTGTGGAAAACAGGGATACGATCCGTGATATGAAAGAAGCTTCCCTGGAGAGTGACTGCGAGTATCTTTCGGGCGTGGCCATGCAGACCCTTGATCTGGCCCAGGGCAAGGTGGGGATCCGGTTCTCTGTCAAAAAAGAGTATTATTCCGAAATGCTCAGCGAATGTACCGGGGAACCGGTCCAAAACGAGTATCAGCTGATGGAAATGCTGAGAGAAATCTCAGGGCTGAAGTCGGAATATAACAAGGTGGCGCGGGCGATGGAACAGGTCCGCCGGGCGGGCTATGGGGTTGTGATGCCGGCGCCGGAGGAGATTGAACTTAAGACACCGGAGCTGATGAAGCATGGAAGTAAGTTTGGAGTCAGGATCAGAGCGAAAAGTCCCAGTATCCATATGATCCGGGCCGGAATCGAGACGGAGATTGCTCCCATTGTTGGAACGAAAGAGCAGGCGGAGGATCTGATTACCTATATTAAGACGGCGGACAGCAGAGGGGAGAGCGTCTGGAATACCAATATTTTTGGCAAGACGGTAGAGCAGCTGGTACAGGAAGGAATTCAGACGAAAATTGGCCATATTGAGGAAGAGAGCCAGATGAAGCTTCAGGAATCCATGCAGAAAATTGTCAATGACATGAACGGCGGCATGGTGTGCATTATTATCTGATCACATACGGGGCCATTACCACGGGATGGCGGAGAAATTATGGGTGTACAGGAATTTATCATATTTTTAATTATCGCATATTTTATGGTTTGCGGGATCGTCTGGTACAGACAGAAAAAGGAACTTCGCGGATTTCAGAAGAGCTTACGGGAAAACCACGGGGTCAAAAAGCCGGCAGTTCTGGATGAGGCCCGCAGAAAATGGGTATCCGGTTTCTGGCGGCACTTCCAAAGCCCCGGAACACTGGATGAGACAACCTGGAATGATCTGAATATGGATCGTATTTTTTCGACGGTCAATCATACCTGGTCGGCGGTGGGAGAGGAATATCTGTATTTTCTGCTTCACAACGTGGGACAGAGCGAGGAGGAACTTGCACATTTCGAGGAGCTGGTGCAGTTCTGGGAAAACCACCCGACGGAGAGAGTCTTTTTACAGACCGAATTGCGGCAGCTGGGCTACAGCGGAGGACAGTCTGTTGCTGACTGTATTGAGAATCTGGATCTGGTCCGGGATTTTAAGGTGCGCCAGGACCTGCTGCTGGATGCCCTGTATTTGCCGGCTGTTCTTTTGACGGCCGTGTCGGGTCAGGGCTTTCTTCTTTTGATTGGCGTTATGATCATCCAGATGGTGCTGTACTTTCGAAAAAAATCCCGGATACAGCCTTTTTTATCCTATTTTGCTTATTTTTCCAGGCTTCTGAATTTTGTGGACAGGCTGGATAAAATCAAAAATCCGGAGCCGGTCCTCAGGGAGGAAATTCACAGGCTGCAAGAGGATGGCCGCGCTCTTCGATCCATGAGACGGGGCGGTCTGCTGTTAAGCGACGGCTCTTTGGGAGGAGGAATGCCGATCGACGGTATCATGGATTATTTTCGCATGTGTACTCATGCGGACATCATTCAGTTTTACCGGATGCTGCGGATTGCGTACAGAAATCAGGACAGGCTGTGGTCGTTAGTCTCCGGCGTGGGCCTTCTGGATGCTTCCGCGGCGGTCTGCGCCTACAGGCACACGCGAAAGGACTGGTGCGTACCGGTTGTGGGAGATATTCTTATCATGGAGAATGGAAGATATCCTCTGGTCAAAGACCCGGTGGGAAACAGCATCTGTGGGGAGAAATCTGTGCTTTTGACCGGCTCCAATGCTTCCGGCAAATCCACATTCCTGCGCACGGTGGCTGTCAACGCGGTCTTTGCCCAGACAATCCACACCTGCCTGTGTGATTCCTACACCGCGCCCCTGTACAGGATCTATTCCTCCCTGTCCCTGAAGGATGATGTGGTAAACGGGGACAGCTATTATATGGTGGAGATAAAAACCATGAAGAACATTCTGAACAATGTGCTTCTTGCGGGGCGTCCGGTTCTGTGCTTTCTGGACGAGGTGCTCAGGGGTACCAATACGGTGGAGAGAATATCCGCTTCCAGCCAGATTTTACTCTGGCTTTCAGGACATGGCTGCCTTTGCTTTGCAGCCACCCATGATCTGGAGCTTAAGGACATCCTGGGAAGCTCATTTGCCCATTATCATTTTGCGGAAACCGTTTTGAATGGGGATATCAGGTTTACCTATCAACTTTTGCCGGGACGCTCGGAGAGTACCAATGCCATTCGGCTTCTGGAAATGCTGGACTTCCCGGAGGAGATTACCCAGGCGGCCCGAAACCTTTGCGCTAAGACTTGCCATACAGGCAATTGATTTTGAAAGGAGCGGTATTAGTATGACAACATTTCTTTATTCTATTGTTGAGATGATCGCGGAAGTCCACAGCAGGATTCTGTCGTTAAATGACGCTTATGAATATAATTTCAGTGATAAGGAGCTTCATTTCCTTGTGATCGGCCTGCTGGGGATGGCCATGATTTTTGTGGTGTATCCGGTTTTCAAGGCGCTGGCCGCTTCCGGCCATGTGATGGTCATCAGCTGGGTCTATGTATTTACCGTGATTATTGTGATTACCTTTGCCATTGAAATCGGGCAGAGGGTGACCAATACGGGCAACATGGAGTTTGCAGATATTATGTTTGGCCTGGTGGGATTTTTGTTTATGTTTTTCATTTTTTCACTGATTCGGGGCATTTATCATGGAATTCTGGAATTGTGCCGTTATTGCAGGGAAAAAAGAAAACGCTCTGAAAGAGCAGAAAGAGGGAAAAACAGCGAATATACGCAGGACCTGGAATACATGGAAGAGGATGAGGACTTTGAGGACAAGCGGTGATATTACAAGTTACAGGGGCGCCCGCGGCATCGTCACGAAAGTGAACCGGGAGGATCTGTTTATGTTTCTTCCAGGGACGCGGTCAGCCGAATCCCATTGACCTCAATCTGATCGGTGACTTCAATCAGCAGATAGACCTTTCCCTCGATAGCGGTGGTCTCTACCAGGTCGGAACGCTCCGGATTGACCCTGATGACTACATCGGGAGTTTTTACCTCAAAGCTTCTGGACGGAACAATATTGGAAGCCAGAAGAAGTGTTTCACTTCCCACAGCCTCGTCAAAGTGGCTCTCAAAGCTGTCAAGCTG
>JAJQGR010000252.1 GCA_021200345.1 Lachnospiraceae bacterium
ATACAGGACCGGAAACGCGGTCAAAGTATAAAAAGGGAGGATATGAAACATGAAACGAAAAGTACTGGCTGTATTGCTGGCGGCATCCATGACACTTTCCATGGCGGCCTGCGGCAGCAGTTCAAGCACCAGCTCCAGCAGCTCCGGGACAGAAAGCACTGCGGAGACTGAGGAAGTGGAAGACACAACCTACGCCGACGATACGGCGGACGCGGGCATCACCAATGAGAACGCGGACGCGGATGCGGAGAACGTACAGCATGATGTGATCAATGTGGCCATTGAGGCGGATCCTGGAGATCTCTCTCCCTTTGGCCCCAATAACACAGGCCGTACGGCAATGCTGGAGTGCATTTATCAGACTCTGGGCTACAGTGTGAACGGCGAGATCATCGGTGTTCTGATGCAGGACTGGGAGATTGTGGAGAGCGATGAGGGCTCCTACATGGATATAACCCTGTACGATTATATCTATGACAGTGCGGGCAACAATCTGACCGCAAGCGATGTAGTATTCAGTTATGATAAGGCCATTGAGATTGGCAACGTGTCCGGCCTTGGCTTCATTAAGAATATGGAAGTGCTGGATACCTATCAGGTTCGCGTCAACTTTAACACAGTTCTGTATGTGTACGATGTGGAGACCATGCTGGACAATCTTTACATTGTGACCCAGGCTGCATACGAAGCCAGCGAGGACGGTATGGTAACCACCCCGGTTTCCACAGCGCCCTATCAGGTTACTGACTATGTGGCAGGTTATATCATCACCTGCGAAGCGGTGGACAATTACTGGCAGACTGACGAGAGTCTGATCTATGAGCGTGATTACGCGAATGTGGACACCATCAACTATTATATTCTGACTGAGTCCACCCAGAGAACGCTGGCACTGCAGAGCGGTGAGGTAGATATGTGCTGGTCTGTCAAGAGCGAGGATGTGGACTCCCTGGCTTCCACCGGTGATTACTGGGTATATCAGGCGGCGGACAACCTGGTGAAACAGATTTTCTGCAACTGCGATGAAAGCCATGAGACGGCGGATGTGAACCTGCGCAAGGCAATCTACT
The DNA here is from genome assembly GCA_021200345.1 of Lachnospiraceae bacterium. Classification (GTDB taxonomy): domain Bacteria; phylum Bacillota; class Clostridia; order Lachnospirales; family Lachnospiraceae; genus RGIG6307. The sequence continues at coordinate 1,071 of JAJQGR010000252.1, forward strand.
ACGCGATTAACAGTGATATCATCCTGCAGAGCGCTTTCGGCGGTGTGGGTATTATCTGCCATGACACTGCGGCGCCCAAGGCTCCTGACTACCTCGATGCCTGGGATGAAGAGGACAATTATTATCAGTTTGATCTGGAAAAGGCTCAGGAATATCTGGATGCCTGGGGCGGCGATCCGTCCAGCTTAAATCTGGTGATCCTGTGCTCCAACGACGAGGCTGACGCAGCCATCGCTCAGCTGGTACAGGGCTTTATCGGTCAGATTGGTATTACTTCCACCATTCTGTCCGTGGACTCCGCTACCACCTCCACTTACTCCAATGATCCGTCTCAGTGGGACATCTTCATTGGCGGCAAGGCAACCGGCAACTATGTGACCACCAGCTGGAAGAACTGCTTCTCACAGACCTTCTTCTCCTGGGGCGGCTCCATGAACTTTGTCTATGATGATGAGCTGGAGAGCCTTCTGACCACAGCCCGTCTGCTGGCAACCCACAATGATGAAACCGTGGACGCTGTTCATCAGTACATTGTGGAGAACGCATACGGCTACGGCTCTATCAACCTGGTGAATAACTACATTCTGCCAAGCTGCATCTCTTATGTAAGCTGCAGCTACAAGGGCGCTGTGATGCCTGGCGGATGCACCTACACAGAGTAAGATGAGGAAAGCTGATCATTCCCGGATTTCTGAGTATGAAGCGGCACAAGTCTTACAACTGATACTGATACCGGCGCGGGAGGACCTCCCGCACCGGTTTTCCTGATAATCACTGCGTGTCATCAGGCTGGCCTGATCTGCGCGCAGCCCCGAAAAGAATTTGGTGAAAACTATGAGACAATATATTCTCAGGCGTCTGTTTATGACGATCTTTGTGGTACTGGGCGCCGCGATCTTAATCTTTTCCATCATGTATTTCATTCCGGGCGATCCGGCAACCCTGATGCTGGGGTCCGAGGCCACCCCGGAAATGGTGGAAGCGAAGCGGGAAGCGATGGGACTCAGTGATCCATATCTGATCCGTCTCGGAAAATATCTTTACAATGCCGTTCACGGAGATCTGGGTTCCTCCTGGTATACCACAGTCCCGGTTACGAAAGAGCTGGCCACACGTCTGCCCCGCACCGTCCTGCTGGGAATGTTGTGTGTGATTTTTGGCACGGCGGTGGCTCTGCCTCTGGGGATTACCGCTGCGGTACATAAGGGAAAATGGCAGGATACCACCTGTATGGTGACGGCCATGGCATGCGTGTCCATGCCGGATTTCTGGTTTGCCCTGATGCTGGTAATGATTTTTTCCAGGACCAACATTCTTCCTACTTTCGGTATCGGATCCTGGAAGAATTATGTGCTTCCCGTGATCGCCGGTTCCCTGCATTCCATCGGTCAGCTGGCAAGGCAGACCCGTTCCAGTATGCTGGACGTTTATCATTCCGACTATGTGACCACGGCCAGGGCCAAGGGCGTTCCGGAGCGCAAGGTCATTTACGGCCACATGCTTCCCAACGCGCTGATCCCTGTGATCACGGTAGTGGGCGGCGCCGTTGGACGAAGCATCGCGGGTACCATCGTGATCGAGCAGATCTTTTCCATGCCTGGTGTGGGCACTTATCTGTCCACAGCTATCAGCAATCGTGATTACCCCATTTTACAGGGTACCATCATTGTCATGGCGGTCTTCGTAGCCATTGTCATGCTGCTGGTGGATCTGGTCTATGCTTATGTGGATCCGAGAATCAAGGCACAGTACGTGGCCCAGAGCAAACACGCAAGGAGGGCAAAGACAAATGGCTAATACAGTAAGTGCGGCGACTCTGCAGACGCAGGAGCTGCAGGGCGCCAGAGAAAAAAAGGAAAGCTTTTTTACACAGTCTTTCAAGCGGCTTTTGAAAAATAAAGCGGCTACCGTTGCTTTGATTGCCTTGCTGATCCTGGTGCTGCTGGCGATTTTCGCACCGTTGATTACCCCTTATCAGTATGATGAGATGGATTATTACGCCATCAACAGTGCTCCCAGCTTAAAGCACTGGTTTGGCACGGACTCTCTGGGGAGAGATCTTCTCAGCAGACTTCTGTACGGCGGCAGATATTCTCTGTCCTTAGGCTTTGCGGCGTCTTTCCTGTCCTCGGCGGTGGCGGTGGTGATCGGTTCCGTCGCGGGATATTACGGCGGCCGGGTGGACAATATTATTCTTCGTATCTGTGATGTAGTGCAGGCCATTCCCGGAATGCTGTTGGCCATCGTGCTCTCCACTCTGCTGGGCAACGGCTATTTCAATACCATTCTGGCGCTGGCCATCGGCGGTATTCCGTCCAGCGTCCGTATGACCAGAAGTATGACCATGAGCGTCAGGGGAAACGAGTATCTGGAGGCTGCCCAGTCCATTAACTGCTCCTCCAGCCGGATTATGTTCCGCCATATCCTGCCCAACATTCTTTCCCCATTGATCGTGGGTATGACCATGGGCATGAGCAGCGTCATCATGCTGGCCGCTTCCTTAAGCTTTCTGGGGCTTGGTGTGCAGCCCCCGCTTCCGGAGTGGGGCGCCATGCTGTCGGCGGGCAGAAACTATATTTCCAATTATCCCTGGCTGACCATTTTCCCTGGCATCTTTATCTTCATTACCTGCCTGTCCATCAATATTTTTGGTGACGGCTTAAGAGACGCCATGGATCCCAAGCTGAAGGATTAAGGGGGTGTATGTGATGAGTGAGACAAAAGAATTCTTAAATATCAAAGATCTTGTTGTGGAATATACCTCCGGCGGCAGTGTGATTCATGCGGTAAACGGCGTATCATTCAAGCTGGATGAGGGCAAAACCCTGGGGCTGGTAGGAGAGACCGGCGCGGGCAAGACCACCATCGCCAAATCCATCTTAAGAGTCCTCCAGTCTCCGCCGGCTAAAATCTGCGGCGGTGAGATTATCCTGGACGGAGAGGATGTGCTGAAGCTTCCGGAGAATGAAATGCTCAAGATCCGGGGCAACAAGGTGGCCATGATTTTCCAGGATCCCATGACCGCGCTGAACCCGGTAATGACCGTGGGCGAACAGATCATGGAGGGTCTGATGCTGCACAATGACATGTCCAAGGATCAGGCCAAGGAGCGGGCCCTGGAAATGCTGCGTATGGTGGGGATCGTGGATGAGCGTTTCGATGAGTATCCTTTCCAGTTTTCCGGCGGGATGAAGCAGAGAGTGGTGATTGCCATGGCTTTAGCCTGCAATCCGAAGCTGCTGCTGGCGGATGAACCAACCACGGCTCTGGACGTGACCATTCAGGCCCAGGTGCTGGAGATGATGGTAGATCTGATCAAAAAGCTGAAAACCTCCGTCATTCTGATCACCCATGATCTGGGTGTGGTGGCCGAGATGTGCGATAACGTAGCCATTGTGTACGCGGGGGAAATTCTGGAGTATGGAAGCAAGCGGGATATTTTCAAACATCCCTCCCATCCTTACACCAAAGGATTGTTCCGTTCTCTGCCAAGTCTTGTGGACGATGAGGCCAGGCTTCATCCCATCGAAGGGCTTCCGCCGGATCCATCCAATCTTCCGCCAGGCTGTCACTTCGCTCCGCGTTGTCCTTACGCCACGCCGGAATGCAGCGCAGCTCCTGTGGAGTCGAAAGAAATCTCGCCGGGGCATCTGTGCAGATGTATCCATATCAATGAGGAGGGCTGAGGAACATGTCAACCTGTATAGAAGTAAAAAATCTGAAAAAATATTTTGATACTCCCGGCGGAAAGCTTCACGCGGTGGACGATGTGTCTTTCCAGATACAGAAGGGCGAGACCATGGGTATTGTGGGAGAATCCGGCTGCGGCAAGTCCACGCTGGGGCGTACCATCATTCATCTGCACGAGAGTACGGGAGGACAGATTTTCCTGGACGGCGAGGACATTACCGAGCTGAAAGGCAAAAAGCTGGCCGCCACAAGGGAACGGATGCAGTTTATTTTCCAGGACCCCTATTCCTCCCTGAATCCCCGTATGACGGTGGAGGAGACCATCACAGAGCCTCTGAAGCTGTCCAAACGTTATAAGGGCAAGGCATTGAATGATCAGGTGCTGAGCCTGATGGATAAGGCCGGCATTGAGCGCCGTCTCCGCAACGCTTATCCTCATGAGCTGGACGGCGGCAGACGCCAGAGAGTGGGAATCGCCAGAGCCCTGGCGCTGGATCCGGAGTTCATTGTCTGTGATGAGCCTGTGTCCGCCCTGGACGTGTCCATTCAGGCGCAGATCTTAAATCTGCTGATGGACCTGCAGGAGGAGCATGAGCTGACGCTGATGTTTATCACCCATGATCTTTCTGTGGTCAAACATATTTCCCAGAATATCAGTGTTATGTATCTGGGACAGATGGTGGAGACCAGCCCCTCTAAGGAGCTGTTTACGGCACCGTTACATCCCTACACGAAAGTACTGCTTTCCGCTATTCCATCCACGGATATCGACAAACCCAGTCAGCGAGTGATGCTGAAGGGCGAGCTGGTATCCCCCATCAATCCCAAACCGGGCTGCCGGTTCGCGGCGCGCTGTCCTTATGCCTGTGACGCCTGCCGTGAGCCCCAGAAGCTGGAGGAAATTCTCCCCGGTCATTTTGTATCCTGCTGCAGGGTCAGAGAAGTCAATCAACTGTAATCATGAAGCATACCCGGCCGTCCCCGCCCCAATCGGCCGATGGCCGGGAATTTTCACAGGGAAAAGAAATGAGTACTTTCACTATGAGCTTTCGGGACAATATTAAGCAAAGAGCGGAAAAGAGCAACGAGAATTATCTGAAAAAGAACAAAGCCAGGGAGTACCACAGCCGCCCCTATCACCGTTTTTTTGAGGGCTATGCTGAACAGTACGTGTTTGACGAAAAGGGCGAGAGCCATATTGAGCGGGTCTATGTGGGGGATTATTACTGCCCGGAGGGTACCGCGAAAGAACATTTGACGGATAAGCTGCTGGGCGCTGCCTTATATCTGGCGGCGGTGGCCCTGTATGTGGTCTGCGCGGTACAGAGAGTCTGGTACAATGCCTTTGTGCCGGTGGAGCTGTTCGAGGTGATCGGGCTGGTGGTTCTGTTCTGGTTTCTGTTTCCGGTGTTTGCTCATCTGAAAGCCGGACAAAAGCTGATGATCCGGCAGTACAGGGACGCAGCGGATTTATACCGGCTGGGAAGCTGTGCGGCCGCCTTTTGTATGTGGGCGCTGGCTCTGTCTGTCCTGATCAGCGTTGCGGCGGTCAGGGAAGAAATCATCTTCGGGCTGCTGCTGGCGGCAGGTTTTGCCCTGTCTGGCCTTTGTCTGTATCTGATTTACCTGAAAGAAAAAAAGAGAATCTACAAAAAGGTGCCGGCTAAAAACGTGAAAAAGCGCGAAAGCTACACTATTGATTATTGAAAATAAGGAGGGAAAATCATGTTTCCCCGTCAATATAAAAATCCCGTCTATCCGGAGACGGAAGAGGCGATTGTAACAACAAAAGAAGGAAAACTGATGGGCTGCCGCCCGGAGGATATTTACATTTTCCGGGGAGTCCCCTACGCGCAGGCGAAGCGTTTTGAGCTGGCAAAGCCTGTTCCCGCCTGGGACGGAGTGCGCAGGGCCATGCGGTGGGGATATGTTTCCCCGGAGCTGACTACGGCCATCGCCGCGGATGAGGAGCTTTGTCCCCATGTATACTGGCGGGCGGGAGAGGATTGTCAGAATTTAAACCTCTGGACGCCCACGCTGGATCCGGACGCAAAGCTTCCGGTGGTTGTCTGGTTTCACGGAGGCGGATGGGTTTCCGGGTCCGGAATTGAACAGGTGGTCTATGACGGAGAGAACCTGTCGCGGAAAGGCCAGCTGGTGTTTGTGACGTTCAACAGCCGTCAGAACTGTCTGGGAGCGCTGGACCTTTCCTCAGTTCATTCCAAATATCAGGATTCAGTTTACTGCGGGCTCAGCGACGTGCTGGAGGCCATGCGATGGGTGAAACGGAATATCCGTTTCTTTGGCGGCGACCCGGACAATGTGACGGTGGCAGGACAGGCAGGCGGAGGAAAGAGAGCCATGTCTTTGCTGCGCACTCCGGAGGCCGACGGCCTGTATCAGAAAATGGCCATTGGCAGCTGTGCCGGAGAATGTATGAAAGTGCCGGAGGGCTGGACACGCAGACAGATCGCTCAGCGGATGGGAGAGCTGACGGTACGCCAGCTGGGGCTGCCTCTTCGGGCAGTGGAAGAAATTGAGACTCTTCCGTATGGAATTCTGTCGTCTGCTGTGCTGCGGGCGGAACAGATTTTGAAAAAAGAAGTGCCGGAGCGGTTTCGCTGGGAGCCAGTGGCGGACGGCGTGCGGATCTTTGAGGACCCCTTTGTGGATGAGTTTCGGCCTCAGACCGCCGGCATTCCAATGATGATGGGCAGCAGCTTCGGAGAGATGAAAGGCAATGCCAGAGATCCTGAGAAGGGAGATCGGAAGAATCAGTGGAGTCAGGAGGAGACCCTCCTGTATGCCAGGGAAAAATACGGGGAGGACGCGGAATATCTGCTGGGGGAATTCCGGAAAGCTTATCCAGGGCATAAGGAAGCGGATCTTTTATATATTGATACGGCCATCCGCGGTAAATTAAATCAGCTGGCTCTTCGCAGAGCCGGCGCCGGGGAACAGGTGTGGAACTGGGTCTTTGACGTGGAATCTCCCCTGCGGGGAGGCACCGTGGCCTGGCACTGCGGAGAAAATCCTTATGTACTGCACAATACGGAATATTCCGCCGCTGCCTGCATCCCGGGGATCAGTGAAAAGGTGGAGGAGCAGATGAGCAGTGCCTGGATTTCATTCTTCAGAACGGGAAATCCCAACTGTGAAGAAATTCCATACTGGCCCCAGGTGACGCCGGAGCATTTACCCACAATGGTTTTCGGGCCAAAGACGGAGGTGCGCACGGACCATGACCAGAAATTACAGCAGTATTTTCATGGGGGTTGTATAGAATGAGAGAGTTAAAGATTGCTCTGCTTGGCCAATGGCATGTACATGGCTTTGATTTCGCTAAAAAACTGGAAAATATCGAGGGCTGTCATGTGGCGGCTGCCGCGGACTGTCCTCAGCAATGGGCAGCGGAATTGTCCTGTCCGCTGTATCCGGATCTGGAAGCCGTATTTGAGGATCCCTCCATTGACGGTGTCATTGTGGCCTCCTCCATCGCGGATCACCGACAGGTTCTGACACAGGCGGCGCAGGCCGGAAAGCATATTTTTGTGGAGAAGGCCTTTGCGGTGTCGGATGAGGACGGGGAGGCCATCAGGCAGGCGGTGAAAAAAAGCGGCGTCCATTTTGCCATCTCCAACCCTGTGATGAAGGCTCCCCAGATGTTTGTCAGGAGCTGATGGATTCAGGGAAGCTGGGGCAGATCTACAGCGTCCATGTGCGCCAGACCCACGACGCCGGCTGTCAGGGCACCTTATTTTCCGGCTTTTATCATCCCCTGGAAAATGGGGGAGGAGCCATGAATGACATGGGCTATAAGGCGGCTCATATTCTGTGGAATCTGCTGGGCATGCCCAAAGAGGTATCCTGCAGTACGCAGTATATTTCTCCCCTTTCACGGGAATGGAAAGCGGAGGAAAGCGCCGTGGCTGTGTACAGCTATGAGAACGGCACGGTGGCTGTGGCGGAGAGCGGCTGGATGACTCCCAAATACCAGTGTACGCTGGATGTGTTCGGCACCCGGGGCTGCGTCACTGCCCGCGACAGTCTGATCACATACCGGATCGGGGAAGAGGGGTGGAAGACCGTTTCAGAAAAAGACTTTCCTGCGGCCAAGCCCTATCCGCTCAACTATTGGATTGAAAATATCCAAAACGACCGGCCGGACGTCTATTACGGCGTGGATGAGGCGATGGACGTGACCCGGATGATCATGGCAGCTTACAGAGCTGCTGCCCAGACCCAAAAGCTCTGAAATCAATCATTCCAGAAAGGATGGCACGAAAATGAGCGCAAAAAAGCTGTGTGCAGGCGCGGGGAGCGCCGAGCTGAAATTTCCGAAAGAGTATTTTCCTACCCATGAACATTATGACCGGATCCTGGATCCGCTGCACTGTAAGGCTTTGCTGGTAGAGGGAGAGGGAAGCATTTGCATTATCTCCATGGAGTTGCCGTCCTTAAAACCATATACATTGATTGATGAGATGAAGGAGCTGGTTCATGATCTGACCGGATATGAGACGGAAAATATCTGGATTGGAATGACGCACAATATGGCTGCTCCTCATGTGCCGCCCGCGGAAGCGAAGGACGGTAAATTTGAAATCCATGTGCGGGTCGTCCGCGAAGCTATCACAGAGGCAGTGGAAAAAGCGAAGAAACATCTGACGCAGGCCCTGGTGGGCACCGGCTGTGGGGAAGCATATATCAATGTGAACAGGGATTTTGAAACCCGGGAAGGCTGGTGGCTGGGCGTGGAGGGAACAGGACCCTCCGACAAGGCGGTTACGGTGCTTCGCTTTGATGATCTGGAGGGAAATCCCCTCGCGGTGTTATTTACATACGCATGCAAATCCTCGGTCCTTGAGGACAGCTTTGATCCCAACGGAATGCGGAGAGTGACCTCTGAGGTTTCCGGCAGAGCCTGTCAGTATGTGGAAAAGAGACTTCACGCGCCGGTGCTGTATTTTATGGCTGACGGCGGGGATCAGGTGCCCAGAAAGAAAGCAAATTATTATTCCAAGGATCAGGATGGACATATCATAGAGGTCAATCACTACGATGAGGGCGCCGGCTGGATGGAGGAGCAGGCTGTAAAGCTTGGAAAAAGTGTTCTGGAGACGGTGCAGACCATTGTCTGCGGCGAGATGGGCTTTATGTCTGTGGATCAGGTGGATCTGACCTATCCGGGACAGAAAAGCTTCCCCAAGGGACTGCTGAAGGACGGACCCAGGCGCACTTATGAGTATCTTCCGGATGATCCCCAGACAGTGCAGTTTGATCTGTTCTGCATCAATGATCTGGCGATCATTGGTTCCAAACCGGAGATTACCTCCATCACGGGTATGGAGTTAAGGAGGCTGTCTCCCTTTACCCACACAACCATCGCCACCATGATCAACGGCGGTTTTAACTACATGGCGGACGCGTCGGTGTATGACCGCTTCCTGTTTGAGGGAACCCATTCCATGTTCTGGAAAGGAGCCGCGGAACGGTTTGTCCAGGATATGACTGGAATCCTCACTAAGATCAGGAAAGGGGATGCGGGATGAAGGTAGCGGCGTTAACCCGGGTAGGAAATGATGGCTGGGAGGGCTATGGATTTGAGATCAGCGGCTGTCTGAAAAATCCCTGTCCTGTTTCTCTGACCCTGTATACGGAAGAAGGGCAAAGACCCTGGGCGTATCAGAGTCTGTATCAGAATGAGGATACGATCCGCGTGATTTTTCCCAAATTCTCTTATTTTCAGGATTATATATTAATCGTGGATGAGAATCTGATATCGAAAGAAAAGGTGGACGAGGTTCGCACTCTCTGGGCGGATCTGTTTGAGGACTGCAGAACGTCGGATTTCTGGTATCGGTTGTATTCGCCAAAGGAAAAGGAACCAAGACCGCTGATTTTATTCCTTCACGGCGGCGGGGAGTGCGGCACGGACAATTGGAAACAGATGGTGAACACGGTAGGCGCCGCCAGGCTTGCGGAGAGATATCCGGATGTATACGTGATGGCGCCGCAGACGCCGGTGGACTTAAGAAAACAGGTGGAGGAGGCGGATGGACCGAGAGCCTATGCCACAGCGCAGATGTACGGCTGGACCAAAAGCTTTCTGAAGCCGGTGTGTGATGAGATTCGCAGA
>JAJQGR010000203.1 GCA_021200345.1 Lachnospiraceae bacterium
GATAATAACAGTGAACCCGGTTCTTCAATGTCTGATCATCCTCAAAAATCAGGAAATCCGGCACAGATACCGCAAAATAATCAATTTTTACCTGATCCTCCAGATGTCTTTCCCCGAAATCAATCAGGCGGTAAAATCTGGATTTGGCCTGCGGCAGCTTTTCCAGCTTCCTGTAAGCCAGTCCCTGATACAAAATCATATCCGCCGGCTGGTCATTATAATACATGGCTCCTGCTGGTTCATCGGTTCCTGTGGTCGCCCTCTCGTAGCAGTCCCGGGCCTCCTTTTGTCTGCCCTGGGCCTCCAGGGCCTGCCCCAGATAATAGTAGACGTGATTGTCTTTCGTGCCCTCCAGCCGGCCCTCTCCCAGATTTCGGGGATAAACCAGGGCCTTTCTCAGAAAGTCCTCCGCCTCCTCATACTGGCCGCCTTTCAGCGACTGCCTGGCCATCTGCAAAAGGGAAAGCGTGTATTGCGTGGTAATCTTTCCTTCGCCGCCTTCCCAGGGATGAAAGTGATGGCTCATTATACGGCTGTATGCCTCTTCAGCCTTCCCCGTCATATTTAACAACGTAATATATTCAATATAAAGGTCGTCCCGTTCCCCGATCAGATCCCTGTGTTCTTCATAATGGATCAGACGCTCCTCAAAGCCAACGCCCAGCTTTTTATAAAGCTGATCCAGTTCCAGGAAAACCCGCGCATCCGACATATCCAGTGTAAAAGCGGTTTCCATTTCCTGTCTTGCCAGCGCGGCATCCTTTCCCTTATTGTAATAAGCGAGAGCCAGATTCCTGTGAGCTGTGGGAAAAGAGGGACGCTTTTGCGCTGTCATCTTCCACAGCTCCATCGCCTGTTTCCACTGCAGCTTATCGTAGAACAGATTGCCCAGATAATAGGCGGCCATGGTGCCGGATCCCTGATCAACGGCAAAACGTAACACCCCGATGTCCTCCAGCTTATTGGGAAAGCAGTAATCCGGGCTGTTCTTCTCCGCCTCTGCCAGAGCTGTTTTTGCATTTTCTCCCAGCAAATCCAGATAATACGCCTCATAATATTTCAGCATCGGATATTCATCCCCGCATTGCCGCAGAAGCTCCACCGCTTCCCTGTACGCTCCAAACTCCCCGTAATCCCTTGCCGTCATCAGATAATTTTCCCTGAAATAACGCATTTTTTCATTCAGACAGGCTCTCAGCTCCTTGTCCTGATTGTTCAAAAGAACCAGTTCATTGCCGGAAACAAAGTCAAAGGGATCCAGCTTCAGATTTTCCTCTGCGAAAGCTGCTGCCTCTGTTTCACGGGAAAGATTGCGCAGAATGTATACTTTCAGACCTCTGGCTTTCACATTGTGAGCATTCTTTACCAGCGCCTTTTCCACATGCTCCAACGCCCTCTCCCATCTTCCTTGTCCTGCGTCCATGGCGGCCAGATAATAGTAAGACATTTCCTGCTGCTCATTGCTCCAGGCGGCTTTGTAAAAAGCATCATAGCTCTCCGTATTCCGTCCCTGATAAAACAGCGTCAGTCCAAGCAGATAAAAGCTTTCACTGTTGTATGGATTGGGATTTCTCTCCGTCAGCCTCTGAAGCGCTTTTCTAAAATATCCTTCCGCTTCCTCAAACAGCCCCCTTCTCATCAAAAGCAGTCCGTATGCGTTATTGATCCGGATATCGCCGGGATCTCTTTTCAGTCCTTCCAGATAATAAGGATCAGGCAGATAAGTGGCGTGCCTGTACTGTTCAATGTGCTGCCCTGTCAGATAAAGCTCCTCATTGGTCATGATTTCCTCCGGCGCTTTCGCTGCCCTGGCAGGTTCCGGAATTTTGGGAATTTCCTCCTTTTCCGGCTCATATTCTACAAGACACTTTCCATGGGCACATACAGCCAGATGAAGATCCTCCTTACGGATGCCGGGCAGCTCTATACTTCCCCGGTAAATGTCCACAGGGGATATCCTTGCGGTCTCTTCCAAAACTGTCCGCCCGTTCAGACAAAGTCTGATCTCCGCATCCTCGTAAACGCCGGTGGCATATACAGTGATCCTGACCCTCTCCCCCTCATAAGTCAGGTTGACCACAGCCTCCGTTGTGGCGTTTTTTACCTGTCCCACTGCCTTATATGGCATAAAATACTGCCGGAAGGTCTTTTCCTCAAATGGCTTCAGCCAGGTGAAATCCGGCTGATTGTCCGTATACACGCCGGTCATCAGCTCCACGTAGGGTCCGTCCTCATCAGTGAGATTCTGGTCCCAGGCCCTGCCAAAATCTCCACATCCCCAGGTCCACTGCTTTTTTCCCGGAGAAATGTGATGATCAGCCACATGCAGTATCCCCGCGTCCTTCCCATAATCAAAACCGCCTACAAAATCATATTTGGACTTTTCCGCCATATAGGAGGTGGGAACCGGAATATTTTTATATCGTGAAATGTCCACGCCGTCGCTGTAATCTTTTTTGTAATAAATCCCAGTGGCAATGGGAAATCTGGAAACATCTCTCTTTCCATGATCCATCACCGCGTGCACATCCGGCGGAAAGACGGACTGGGTATTGTCATTCACCGGCACCGCCGGATTTGCCCACCACAGAAAGGTCTGGGGCATGCCGGTCCGGTTATAAAGCTGTCCCGTAATTTCTATATAAGCCTTTCCTGGATATAACGTAATCTTTGTGATACCCTTGGTTCCATAAAGCTGATCCACATCATGCAGCAGTACCGATTTGCTGCCATCCTGGCCTTTCACAATTTCATAATCCACGGGCAGGAAAGTGGTTGGTCTGTGGTGCTGAGGCCAGTTAAACTCAATTCCGCCGGAAATCCATGGTCCTGTCAGGCCCACCAGGGCTGGCTTGATCACGTGATTATAATAGACAAAATCATACTCGTTGGTCTTATCGAAAGCACGCTGAATTCTTCCGCCGAGCTGAGGCAGGATCATCACCTTCAGATATTCATTTTCCAGATAGACCGCCGTGTATTCTCTGTCCGTTTTCTCATCATAAATTTTTTCTACGGTTGGGTAGGGATACACCTTGCCGCTGCTTCCCTGATAAACACGCTTTTCCAGAAAAACCGGATTTTTTTCCGCTTTTCCGATCTCATAAGTCGGAATAGAAATTTTTTCCACCCATACGCCTGCTTCTCTCATAGTCGTCTCCTGTCTGATTTTCCCCGCATTCCGGACAGCGTGTGTATCTTCTGGAAACAGTATACAGAATTCTATTCCCTTTCAAAATAACATATCTCACCTTTTGATGGATTATATTCCACTTTTTTATCTGGCGTGAGAGAAAAAGAAATCTGGATTTTGGAGCAAAAAAAGACTGACGCCTTTCAGCATTCAGTCTTTATAATGATAATAGTCCCCATATTTATATTCGTTCGGGGATACCCCGACCACCTTTTTAAATATTCGTGAAAAATAATACTGATCACGATATCCCAGGCGCTGAGCTACCTCATACACATATAACTCTGTCACCTTCAGCATCCTGCACGCCTCCCTCATCTTCAAATGAAGAAAAAAATCCATGGGAGCATGCTGGGTATGTTTTTTAAAGATCACATTCAAATAGCTTTTCGATAAGCCAAACTCATCCACCAGCTGTTCCAGCGTCAGATTTTCATTCAAATGGGACTGCATATACCGGATCACACTGGTCACATGTTTATTTTGCTCCATCACCGAATTTTGTTTCTCCCGATGATAGGTCTCAGCCAAAATCAGAGAAAGCACCTGAGAAATATAGATAAAATTTCCCAGCGCATAATTGCCCTCCAGAACCCGGAATAGAAGTTCAAACAAAAACAACATACGATTGGTCGCATTCGCCGTCGTAAACTTTATAATTCTACATTCCTCCACCGGATAATACCGGGCATCCTCCCCTTTAAAATGCACCCATAAAATACTCCAGGGATCCTCCTCGCAGGCATAATAGCGGTGTCTTCGAAACCGCGGAATACAGAACGCCTCATTCTCTCTCAGGGTAAATCTTTTCCCATCTACATAAATATCGCCTTTCCCTTCCGTACAATAAATGAAAATATATTCCTCCGCTCCATCCCGCCGTTCTCTGTAGTGATGCGTAGCCTTAGGGAAAAAGCCCACATCCGTCAGATACAGACGTCTGACCATGGGATGACTGACATAGTCCGAAAAAGCTTCCGTGGGAAGGACGATCATCTTTTCTCCTTTAAAGCCGTCCCGCTTTTTTCCCTCCCGCAGTTCTTCTTCCAGCTCCTGCTCCAGTTTTTCCATCAGATTCTGTTCTGTATCCATGAACGCTTCCTCTTTCTGTCGGAATTTCAATTCTTTTGCTTTCTTCATTATATATAAGGTGCGGCGCAAATGTCAAACCTGCTGCGCAATAAAGAATGAAGCGAAAGAAGAAAGCCGTTCCGGTTTCCCGGCACGGCTCCATTCCAAATTCCAGCAATATGGTTTTTAATTATAAGGGATTACCCGCCGATCTCCCATCAGACTGGGAATCATTCCCGCCAAAGGGACTGGATTTTTGTCCGTTCCCTCCAAAGGGATTCATGTTCTGTCCATTTTCTCCAAGGCCATTCTGCTCCTGAGAGCTGTCATCAGAACCGGTGGTCACCGTTTCCGGCAGAGCGGATTCCACTTTCACTCCCACTGTTACAGTGATTTCCATGGTTTCCCCGCTCCGGTTAACTGTCAGCACCAGTGCATCTCCCACTGACGCTTTGGAAACAACGGTTACCAGATCGCTGCTGGAGGTGATCTCCATATCTCCGGCCCTTGTGATCACATCCCCTGTCTGTAAACCCGCTTCCTGGGCAGGACTGTCTTGCGTCACATCCTGTACCACCGCTCCCTGGGTCAGTCCTGTGCTGGCAGCTGCCGTTGTAGTGATATCAGAGATACTGACGCCAATATAGGGAGTCTCAATGTTGCCTGTTTCTATAATGCTTGTCACGATATCCACCACCTGGCTGACCGGAATGGCAAAGCCGATATTATCGATGGAGGCGCTGGAGGAGGAGCTGCTGGAGTATTTGGCATTCACAATTCCAACCACCTGACCGTACATATTGAACAGAGCGCCGCCGGAGTTCCCGGAGTTAATGGCGCAGTCCGTCTGGATCAGACTCATGGTCACATTGGTTGACAGGGTGATTTCCCTGTTTAAGGCGCTGACCACACCGGTCGTCAGAGAGAAGGTTAATTCCCCCAGGGGATTCCCAATAGCTACCACCCCATCGCCGATATTCAGGGCATCGGAATCGCCCAGCACAACGGTCTGCAAATCCTCCCCGTCTATTTTCAATACCGCAATGTCATTGCTCTCATCATACCCGATCAGCTCCGCGTCGTATGCGGCCTCGTCATAGGTTGTGACTGTGATGGTATCCGAATCCTCCACCACATGGTAGCACGTCAGCACATACCCGTCAGATGAGATAATAAACCCGGAGCCTGACGCCGCCGATGTACTTTCGTAGCCGAAATAATTGGTTGTGATGCTTGTGGTGATTCCAACGGTGGCATTGACATTGGCGGCGTACACCTGCGCCGCGGTCATCTCTTCCCCGGTGGAAACCAGTTCCACAGACACATCTGTGGCCGTTCCTGAGGCAGTCTGGATGGTTGTTGTATTCGCTGTTGAGGAGCCAGCGCTTCCCGCAGCGATCACAGCCCCGGCGCCCACCGCGCCGCCCACAAGAGCGCAGCACAATGCCAGCGCAAGGGTCCTGACTGCTTTCCCGGCGCCTCTCTTTTTCGATTTCTTTCGTCCGTTTGTTTCACAGCCGCTTTCAGGCTGTTCATATTCATAATGATTATTCCACTCATTCCAGTCATTTTCGTTCATCATCTTCTTAATCCCCTTTCCCATTGAAATATCCTGTTTCCTTATCGGATCATCCCTATCATGCCATTTCATCGTGAACGAAATTTGGACATTCTGTGGCGTTTTGGTGAAAGGAAATAAAGAATTTGTTAAATCAATAACGCAAAACTAAAAATGCGGCCAGACATGACCGCATTTTTGGTTTTTCCTATGAAATGATATACCGAGACCCTTTCAGTCCAGATCCTCACCGTCGGAGGCAATCACCTTCTTGTACCACTCAAAGGAATCTTTCTTGGAGCGGGCCAGAGTTCCATTGCCGTTGTCGTCCTTATCCACATAGACGAAACCATAGCGCTTCTTCATCTCGCCGGTGCCGGCGCTGACTAAGTCGATACAGCCCCACATGGTGTAGCCCATCAGCTCCACACCGTCTTTCAGAATGGCATCCTTCATGGACTGAATATTCTGGCGCAGGTAGTCGATGCGGTAGGTGTCGTGGACGCTGCCGTCCGCTTCCTTTCTGTCATCCCAGCCGATGCCGTTTTCCACAATCCATACCGGCTTGCGGTAGCGATAATACAGGGTGTTGCAGGCCAGCCGCAGACAGACAGGATCAGTAGCCCAGCCCCAGGCGTTGGTGGACAGGTAAGGGTTCTTCACTCCTGTTGTAAAATTGCCGCCGGCACCGCCAAGAGCCGGGTCGGCGCTGACGGTAGAAGAGCCATAGCAGGAGAAGGACAGAAAGTCCGCGGAGTAATTTTTGATCAGCTCGTAATCCTCCGGACAGTCATCCAGCACAATGCCCTGCTCCTTATACTGAATCAGACGATATTCCGGATAAAAGCCGCCGGTCTGGACATCAGAATAAAACAGAGTACCCTGGGCCTGCTCCAAAGCCTTGATCTGATCCTCCGGAGCGCAGGTGTAGGTATAGAGCGGGCCATATGCCAGCATCTGGCCGATTTTCACGTCCGGATAATTTTCATGAGCAAATTTCACTGTCTTTGCGCTGGCCACAAACTGGTTGTGAGCGCCCTGAGCTCTGTTCTGCGGCGTGGCGTCCACAATGCCGCCGGCCATGAACGCTCCCATATCCATCATATTAATCTCGTTGAAAGTCAGCCAGTATTTCACCTTGCCGGCATAATGAGCAATGATGGTTTCCGCGTATTTTACAAAGAAATCAATCAGCTTTCTGTTGCTCCAGCCGCCGTAATTGATGGTCAGAGCGATGGGGGTCTCGTAGTGAGACATGGTTACCAGGGGCTCAATGCCGTATTTTTTACACTCGTCGAAGACCGCGTCATAGAAAGCCAGTCCCTCCTGGTTGGGCTCCGCGTCATCTCCGTTAGGGAAGATTCGCGCCCAGTTCATGGACAGGCGAAAGCACTTAAAGCCCATCTCCCCCATAAGGGCGATGTCTTCTTTGTAATGATGATAAAAATCAGTGGCCTCATGGCTGGGATAATACACGCCGTCCAGGACAGCCGGCACAGCGCCCTCCGGGATTTCCATGGGGCTGCCAAAGCCCATGCCGGTAAAGCCGGTCTCTCCGGTGGTAGGGTTCTTCCAGCTGACGCGCCTGGGCACGGTGTGGGAGCCGCCTACCATCACGTCGGAGGTGTTGACACCCTTGCCGCCCTCCAGGTAGCCTCCCTCATACTGGTTGGCGGCGGTGGCGCCGCCCCATAAAAAGTCTTTGGGGAATTTGCTCATAGCTGTTTCAATCTCCTTTCAATAAAATTACAGCTCTGCCAGCTCTTTCATAATCTTCGGCACATCGATGCTCTGAGGGCAATGACCCATGCAGCGGCCGCAGGCAACGCAGTCTGCAGGTTTTCCTGCAGATTCTACCTTTTCCAGCTTCTTTTTAATGCCGCCTCTTCCTTCCAGCTTCATCTCATTATAGATAGAGAGGAATTTGGGAATTTCGATCTTCATTGGGCATTCGTCGCAGCAGTAACGACAGGCCGTGCAGGGTACGCTGAGATATTTTCTGTAAAGAGCCGCTGCTTTATACACCGTCTTTGTCTCTTCCTCTGTCAGGGCCGCGCCGTCGGAAAAGGTATTCACATTATCCACAATCTGATCCAGATTGCTCATACCGCTTAAGACCACCTGCACCTGAGGCAGGCTCTTGACAAAGTGCAGCGCCCAGGAAGCAATACTCCATTCCGGATGAGCTTCCTGTAAAAGAGCGTTGGCTTCCGGTCCAAGGTCGGCCAGACGGCCGCCCCGAACCGGCTCCATCACCACGATGGGGAGCCCCTTCGCGGCGATTTTTTCATATTCTGTTTTGGTGCTGCTGTAGCACCAGTCATAGTAATTGCACTGAATCTGTACAAAATCCCAGTCCGTCAGTTCCAGGAAAGTATCCAGTATTTCCGGGGTCGCATGGAAAGAAAAGCCCAGATTTCTGATTTTGCCCGCTTTTTTTAATTCCGTAAAATAAGCGATACAGCCGCTGTCTATGTATGACTGATAGTTGTTAGGCTGAATGGCGTGCAGCAGATAAAAATCAATATAATCCGTCTGCAGACGCTTGAGCTGCTCCTCAAACACAGCTTTATAATCCGGATTTGCTCCAATATGAAATTTGGTAGCAAGGCAGTAGCTGTCTCTGGGGTACTTTTTCATGACATTGCCCAGAAAAACCTCGGATTCGCCGTGATGATATACGTACGCTGAATCATAATAATTGACACCGTGGGCCATGGCATAATCGATGATCTCCTCCGCCTTCTCATAATCGATAGGCGTGCCCTCCTGGTCGGCATGCACCGGCAGGCGCATATTACCCATTCCCAGACGGGACAGCTGTAAATTCCTGTAACTCTTTTTTTCCATAAAACCCTTTCCTTTCCTCTACGTTACCGGACGTGGCCAAAAGGCCACGTCCGATTCAGAATATCAGACATCGATATCCCGTTTTGCTTTTACTTCTGTGCGTACAACTCCTCCGCCTGTTTAAAAATCGCTTCGCAATTCTGGAGTCCGTAGTCGCTGGGATTGATCACGCCCACCGGCATCCCGGTCAGCTCCTGAATCTCCTGCAGCTTGAAACGCACCTGGGGACCTACCATGATAATGTCAAAGCTGTCATAGTATCTGTCCACACTGTTGACGCCATGAGCCTCAATGGCCAGGTCAACCCCCTGTTCCACCGCGTACTCCTGCATTTTTTTGGTAAGAAGTCCTGTGGACATTCCGCCCGCACAGATCAGTAAAATTTTCATTTCGTTCCTCATAAGTCATGCCCTGCTTTCCCAACTCACATCCTCGCCGTTGGTCTCAATCACTTTCTTGTACCAGTAGAAGGAATCCTTGCGGCTTCTGGCCAGGGTTCCCTGCAGATTGTCATCCATATCCACGTAAATAAATCCATAGCGCTTGCGCATCTCTCCCGTCCCGGCGCTGACCAAATCAATGCAGCCCCAGGTGGTGTAGGCAATCAGATCCACGCCGTCCTCGATGGCCTGGGCCATGGCGTCCACGTGCTGTGCCAGATAATCAATGCGGTAGTCGTCATGGATGGAGCCGTCCTCCTCCACCTTGTCGATGGCGCCAAGACCGTTCTCCACCACCATCAGCGGCAGCTCATAACGGCTGTACAGCTCATTTAAGAAATAACGCAGCCCGTCCGGGTCGGTGCTCCAGCCCCAGTCGGAGTATTTCAGATAGGGGTTTTTGGCTCCCATAGTCATGTTGCCGCTGCCGGCCTGGTCTGTGAAATCATGAGTAGTGACACAGGAAGTATTATAATAGGAAAAACTGAAGAAATCAACCTTGCCGGCTTTCAGAATTTCCGCCTCCCCATCCGCCCAGACAAGCTCCACATCGTCCTCTTTCCATATACGCTTCGCGAATGCCGGGTAATAGCCCCTGACCATCACATCACCGCAATAATAGAAGCCATCCTGCATGCCGGTCATGTTTTTGATCACATCCTTGGGATCGCAGGTCCATGGATAACTGACCATGCCCGCCAGCATGCAGCCCACCTGATAGTTGGGATCAATCTCATGAGCTCTCACCACAGCCTTGGCACTGGCTACAAACTGGTTATGAAGCTGCTGATAGGAATCCTGAATCACCGACTTGGGCGCATCCGGCATAAAGCTCTTGAACATCAGCAGGCAATTAATCTCGTTGAAGGTCAGCCAGTATTTCACCAGGCCCTTGTATTCTTTAAATAAAACCTCCGTGAATTTGTCAAATAAGCCGATGACTTCCTTGTTGCTCCAGCCGCCCAGCTCCGTCTCAATATAAAGCGGAGTGTCATAATGGGAAATGGTCACCAGTGGTTCGATGCCGTATTTTTTCAGCTCCAGGAATACGTTTCTGTAGAATTCGATTCCCTTCTGGTTGGGCTCTTCCTCGATTCCCTTGGGGAAAATCCGGGACCAGGAAATGGACATACGGTACATTTTAAAGCCCATCTCCGCAAACAGGGCAATGTCCTCTTTATAATGATGATAAAAATCACAGCCGATATGGTTGGGGTACAGGTATCCGTCCAGTACGGCGTATTTCGCTCCCTCCGGGATCATGCCCATGTGGCCGAAGCCCGCGGCCTTACCGGGGTTGCCGTCTTTATCAATGTAGGTGGTATAGCGGGGGGTGGTGGCAGTGCCGCCGGTGGTCACATCGGTCTTGGCCGGGCCTCTGCCGTCCTCATTCCAGCCGCCTTCGCACTGGTTGGCGGCAGTGGCGCCGCCCCAATAAAAACCTTTTGGAAATCTTGCCATAAAAATTCCTCCTTGTTTCCGCTGCGAATCCATTTCTTGCCGTTCCCGTCGCGAAGAAAGTTGTTGCCGTTTCCGGAGCCATCATGTAAAAACAAACGGCTCCACACGATGTTTGACGTCGCCTTATCTTTTTTCATGCTGTCTCCT